>CAIMLY010000301.1 GCA_903842425.1 uncultured Alphaproteobacteria bacterium
AGGAAGTCCATGACGTAGAAATGCGCCCCGGTGACCGACGGGTCCTCACAGAAGGCGAGGGGCCGGGGCGTCGGGACGGGGGTGTCCTTCAGGGCCGAGAGGACCCGGAACTCCCGGCCCATGTCGTGGGCCTTGGGCAGGAGCTCACCGAGCGGCGGGCGCCGGATCACGGCCTGCCGGCCGCGGGAGTCGGTCAGGCGCCAGGTCAGGTTGGAGTGACCGCCGGGCAGCCGCACCCAGTCGAAGGGTCCGGACAGCTCCGGACAGTTCGCCGCCAGCCAGGTCTCGACGACCGGGCGGTCATATCCGGGAATGGCTTCGGCGACAGGGTCGGACATGGTTTCAGGCCTCGTTGGAAGACACCTCGCCGTTGTCGGCGAGAAGATAGGTCGCGGCGGAGCGGGGCTTGTTCACATAGGGCGGCTGGCGAACGGCGTAGAGGCGCTCCTTGGCGATGCGGGTGATGCAGACCCGGTCCCCCTGGTTGCCTCCCAGGACATGATAGCATCGGGAATCCTCGCCGATGTATAGTCCTACGTGCCCGCCGCCCTGGCGCACGAAGACCAGGACGTCACCCAGTTCGGGCTGTCCGCCCTCGACGCCGAAACGGGCCCAGCTGAGGGCCCAGAGGGGAGACGGGGGAACGTTCCGCCCGGCAACCCGGGCGACATGGGCCATGAAGAGGCCGCACCAGGGGATGGAATCCGCCCGGTAGTCCGCATTGAGGCCGGTTTCCTGAGCCCACTGGAGGATCTGCGGGGTATTGGCCGCGCCGGCGGTCTCGCGAACCCCGAACTCAGCCAGGGCGGCGGAAACCATGCGGGGCAAGGGGTCCATCCGGCGCAGCCAGGCATAGGTCTTGGGGAGGGTCATTTGGGGGGCTCTCTCGGGCGTGGGTGACCCTGGGCAGTGTCGGCAGGATCGGCTGGAACGCAAGTTTTCAGTCGGATCCAAAATACGCATAAGGAATATTATCAGAAATGTAGATAGATACAGTCCTGGGAAGATGATGGCGGTCGGAATCGCCGGATCGACCGGATGCAACTTCGCACGCTCAGGGTTTGCGGGCGATGTAGAGGTGGGTTTCCCAGGGTGCGTGGAGGACGCCGCCATGATCTGCGATTGCTTGCGCCATGGCGTCGAACATGGCGAAGCGCCGGGTCTCCTCCAGGGCGTGATAGCTGGAATCCGTACGCATGTACCGGCCGAAGAGGTCGGGATCGAGGCTCCAGGTCCAGGCGTAGGCCCGATGGGTCACGGCGCTGAACAGCCCGCTGTCATGGATCATGCCGGCGAACGGCCCGGTCGGGAGATAGGCGGCCTGGGACGGCGGGCCCCCCCACACTCCGGGCCAATAGTGATCGACGATAGGACGGAAGGCGCTGTTGAACGGCTCCGGCAGGGCCATGGGAACATGACCAAAGATGGCGAAGCTCCCCCCGGGCCTGAGGGCTTCGGCGGCCTTAGGAAACCCGATTGCGGGATCCACCCAGTGCCAGGCCTGGGCCGACGCCACCAGATCAAAGCCGCCCTTGCCGACCGCCAGGTCCTCAAACCGAACAACCCTGTAGTCGATATTTGCAAGTCCCTCTGTCTGCGCCTGGGCCTCGGCGATCAACTGACCGCCGGGATCGACGGCCAGGACGCTGAGCGCGCGGGCGGCCAGGTCTACGGTCGCCTGGCCCGTGCCGCATCCGACCTCCAGGACCCGGCAATCCGGACCCAGGCCGGCCAGCTCCGCCATGTCGTCATACAGGGCTGTGGGATATCCGCGGCGGGCCTGGCGGTAGAGCCCAGCGATCCTGTCGAAGCTCCTGGCCTGGTTCATGGCGCGGGTCTCCCCCATATCAGGATCACGCGGCCCCTCGCGGATGGGGTCCATCCCGGCCGCACAGTCAGATCAGAGACGGTACCTTGGCAAGCAGCGCACATTCAACGCGGATCACACGATGGCGCATGGGTTTGGCCCGGCTGACCCTGGGTCAGGCTTGACCTCGGCGCATTCGGCCCCAAACTCCTGAAATCGAACGGGAAACGGATCGGAGACCCCAGATGGCCCCCTTGCCCAAGGCCTGCATCATCGGCGCCGGCTGCACCGGCTTCACCACCGCCAAGCGGCTCAAGGACCTGGGCGTTCCCTACGACTGCTTCGAGATGTCCGACAACATCGGCGGCAACTGGTACTACAACA
>CAIMLY010000302.1 GCA_903842425.1 uncultured Alphaproteobacteria bacterium
ATCAACGCCCACGGCACCTCCACGCCCTTGGGCGACGAGATCGAACTGGGCGCCGTGACCCGCCTTCTCGGCGACGCCGCCTCCCGGGCCACCATGAGCTCCACCAAGTCGGCGACCGGCCACCTTCTGGGCGCCGCCGGCGCCATCGAGGCCGCCTTCACCTGCCTGGCCATCCGTGACCAGGTGGCCCCGCCGACCATCAACCTCGACAACCCCTCGGTGGAGACCGTGCTGGACCTCGTGCCGCACAAGGCCAAGCCGATGAAGATCGATGTGGCCGTCTCCAACAGCTTCGGCTTCGGCGGCACCAACGCCTCGCTCGTCCTCAAGAAGGTCCCGTGAAGCGCAGGATGCGGGCGGCCCGGCGCCGGCGGACGCTTCTGGCGGTCGTTGGACTGGGCGCGGCGCTCCTGGGGGTCGTCCTCCTGGCGACCCTGGGGCCCGGGCCCCGGGCGCGATCCGGCTCCGAGACCCTCGTCCAGCTTCCGCGGGGGTCCGGCGTCGCCGGCGTCGCCTCGTCGCTGAAGTCCGCTGGCGTCATCCGCTCCGCCTTCCTCTTCCAGGTCCTGGCGCGCGCCACTGGCGCAGCCCGGTCGCTCAAGGCCGGCGAGTATGTCATCCCCAGCCGGGCCCCGGTCCTCGCCATCCTCTCCGACCTTGAGGCAGGACGGACCCTGGCCCGCAGCGTCACCCTGCCGGAGGGCCTGACCTCGGCCATGATCGTCCGGCAACTCCAGGCCGTCGACTGGCTGACCGGGGAGGTCGAGGTCCCGGAGGAGGGCGTCCTCCTGCCCGAGACCTACCGGGCCGAAAGGGGCGATACGCGCCAGTCCGTCCTGGATCGCATGCGGGCTGACCAGCAGGCCCTGCTCGACAGGCTCTGGGCCGCCCGCCGGCCCGGACTGCCGCTGGCCTCGCCCCGGGACGCCGTGATCCTGGCCTCCATCGTCGAGAAGGAGACCGGGCAGCGGGACGAGCGCCGGCGCGTCGCCGGGGTCTTCGTCAACCGCCTGCGGACCGGCATGCGCCTGCAGAGCGATCCGACGGTGATCTATGCGGTCAGCCGGGGCGAGGCCCTGGGGCGGGGCATCCGGGCGTCCGAGCTCGCCAGCCGCAGTCCGTGGAACACCTACGCCTATTCCGGCCTGCCTCCGACGCCCATCGCCAATCCAGGCCGCGCGTCGCTGGAGGCGGTCCTCGATCCCCTGGAGACCCGCGAGCTCTACTTCGTCGCGGACGGGTCCGGCGGGCATGTCTTTGCCGAGACCCTGGAGGCGCACAACGCCAACGTGGCTCGCTGGCGCGAGGTGGAGCGCGCGCGGGCGGGGGGAGGCTGAGGATGTCCCGGTTGAGCGGCATGACGGGATTCGGCCGGAGCGAGGGTTCCGGCGAAGGATGGACCTGGGTCGTCGAGGCCCGGTCGGTGAACGGTCGCAGCCTGGAAGTCCGCTTCCGGGGTCCGGCAGGCTTCGACGGGCTGGAGCGGCTCGCCCGGGAGGCGGCCCAGGCCCGCTTCCAGCGCGGACAGGTCTCGGTGTCCGTCTCCGCCCGCCGGATGGAGGTCGAGGCGCCTGTCCGGATCAACCAGGACCTTGCTCGCCGCCTTCTGGAGGCCGGTGAGCCCTGGATCGCCGATGGCCGTGTACTGCGCCCGACCCTGGACGGCCTCCTGTCCCTGCGCGGGGTCATCGAGGCGGAGGCCGCCGAGAGCGACCCCCAGGCCCTTGCGCAGGTCGAGGGCGCGATCGGCCGGTCTCTCGCCGAGGCCCTGGAGGCCCTGAAGGTCGCCCGCCTGGAGGAGGGACGCCAGCTTGGCGGCGTCCTGGGACGGCTTCTGGACGAGGTCGAAGGGCGGGTCCGTCATGCCGAGGGTCTCACCGTCGCCCAGGTGGAGGCGATCCGGAGCCGGTTCCTGCGGCGTCTCTCCGATCTTGCGGGAGAGGGCCCGGATGTCGCCGAGCGCGCCTTCCTAGAGGCGGCCGCCCTGGCCGTGAAGGCCGATGTCCGCGAGGAGCTGGACCGGCTGGAGGGGCATCTCGCCAGCGCGCGGGCGCTTCTGGCGGACGGCGCCGCCGCGGGCCGGCGTCTGGACTTCCTGACCCAGGAATTCATGCGCGAGGCCAACACCCTCTGCTCGAAGGCCGCCATCTCCGACCTCACCCGGACAGGCCTGGACCTCAAGGCCGCCATCGACCAGTTCCGGGAGCAGGTCCAGAATGTGGAGTGAAACATGAGCCTGACGGATGTGGCGCGGCCCTGGGAGGTGCAGAGGCGCGGCCTCCTGCTGCTGATCTCCAGTCCCTCGGGGGCGGGAAAGACCTCGCTGTCGCGACGCCTGGTCGCCGACCATGACGATCTGGTCCTCTCGATCTCCGCCACGACCCGCGCCCCCCGGCCCGGGGAGGAGGAGGGGCGGGAGTATTACTTCGTCACCCCCGAGCGCTTCGACGGGATGGTCGCGGGTGACCAGCTCCTGGAGTGGGCCCATGTCCATGACAACCGCTACGGGACCCCCAGGGCGCCGGTTGAGGCCGCCCTCGCCGCCGGGCGGGACGTGCTGTTCGACATCGACTGGCAGGGAGCGGCCCAGGTGCGCAGGGCCATGCCCGAGGACAGTGTCAGCGTCTTCGTCCTGCCCCCCTCCTGGGCGGACCTGGCCCGTCGCCTGAACGCCCGGGCCCAGGACTCCGACGCGGTCATCGAGCGCCGCCTCGAACGCGGCCGCGAAGAGATCACCCACTGGGGCGATTACGACTACGTCATCGTGAACAAGAACTTCGACCGGGCCTACGCCGACCTCGGCCACATCTACCGGGCCGAACGCATGAAGCCTGCACGCAACTCCTGGCTGCCGGACTTCGTCCGTCGGCTGGGCGCCGAGACCCTTTCCTAGTTCCGGAGATCGCCATGAAGACCCGCCCGCTTGGCCCCTTCCGGGTCTCTGAGATCGGCCTTGGCTGCATGAGCCTGTCCCACGCCTATGGCCCTCCGCCTCCGAGGGCGCAGGCCGAGGCGGTCCTCCTGGGGGCCCTGGACGCCGGCTGCACCTTCTTTGACACGGCGGCCGTCTATGGCCTGGGACACAATGAGCGCCTGGTGGGCGAGGTCCTGGGCCCCCACAGGGACCGCTTTGTCCTGGCGTCGAAGTGCGGCCTCTCCCGGGGCGAGCAGCGCGAGCTGAACGGCCATCCGGACGTCCTCAAGGCCACCTGTGACGAAAGCCTCCGGCGGCTGGGCGTGGACGTGATCGACCTCTACTATCTCCATCGCTGGGACCGTCGCGTTCCCGTGGAAGACAGCGTCGGGGCCCTGTCCGACCTGGTGGCGGCCGGGAAGATCCGCACCATTGGCCTGTCAGAGGTCTCGGCGGACACGCTCCGGCGGGCCCACGCCGTCCACCCCATCGCCGCCCTGCAGACCGAATACTCACCCTGGACCCGCAATCCGGAGGTGGCGGTCCTCGATGCCTGCCGGGAGCTTGGAGTCACCTTCGTGGCCTTCAGTCCGGTGGGACGCGGGTTCCTGGCCGGCGGTGTCCGCGACGCCGCGAGACTGGACGCCGGTGACTTCAGGGTCGGCATGCCGCGCTTCCAGGGAGACGCCTTCCAGAGGAATCTCGGCCTTCTCGACCGCTTCGAGGCCATAGCCCGCGAGGCCGGCTGCACCCCCGCCCAGCTCTGCCTGGCCTGGCTTCTCCACAAGGACCCTGGCCTTGTCCCGATCCCGGGGACCACGAACCCGGAGCATGTCCTTGAGGACATGGCGGCCTCGGAGGTGACGCTGTCGGACGAGATCCGGGGTGCGGTGGAGGCGACCGTGAACGCCTCGACCGTCACGGGTCCCCGATACGCCGCCGCCATGCAGGCCAGTGTCGACACCGAGACCCTACCGGGCGAAGTCCTGGCCTGATCCGGGATCCCGCCACGAAAAAGGGCCGCCCCGGGGGACGGCCCTTCCGAATGCAGTCTGGAATGGCGGTGAACCCGCCGTCCAGGCCTGGCTTACTTCTTTTCAGCCATGGCGGCGCCAGCGGCGTCCTTGGCGGCGCCAGCGACTTCCTTGGCCGCGCCAGCGGCGGCGGCGGGAGCTGCGGCGGCGGCGGCGGCGGCGCCTTCGACGGCGGCTTCGGCAGCGGCCGGAGCAGCGGCGGCGGCGTCAGCAGCCGTGGCCGCGGCGTCGGTCGCCATGGCGGCGGCGTCGGTCGCAGTGGCGGCGGCGTCAGCAGCGGTGGCGGCGGCGGCGTCGGCGGCAGGGGCTTCGGCGGGCTTGCTGCAAGCAGCCAGCGACGCCACGGCGGCCATGGCGGCCACGGTCAGGGCAAACTTCTTCATTACGACTCTCCCGAGATGACCGAGCGGACGCCCGACACCACGACGGCGTCGGAATCGCCCCCTGGGCAACGGGAAGCCTATTCCTGCAGAAACCGCCGATCAAGCTTTCGTGAGCAGGGCGTCCGCGAGACGCAGGAAGCCCGCCAGGTCCAGGGTCTCCGGCCGGATCGAAGGGTCCACGCCGGCGGCCCGGCACAGGGTCTCTCCGCCCAGGGCCTTCAATCCGGCCCTCAGCATCTTTCGCCTCTGGCCGAAGGCCGCCGCCGTGACCGCCTGGAGAGCGTCCAGGCGGGGGCCGGACACGGGGTTGGCGTGCGGCGTCAGGTGGACTACCGCGGAGTCGACCCGCGGCGGCGGCGTGAAGGCCCGGGCAGGCGCTTCCAGGACCAGCCGGCGTTCGGTGACCGCCGCCGCCAGGACGGCCAGTCGGCCGTAGTCCTCCCCGCCGGGTTCGGCCACGATCCGCCCGGCGACCTCCTTCTGGAACATCAGCGTCATGGACCCCGGGCGGAAGGGACCCGTCAGCCACTTCACCAGCAGGGGGGTGCCCACGTTGTAGGGGAGGTTCGACACGATCCGGGCGCCTTCCGGACCCGCAAGGGTGGTTTCGTCCACCTTGAGGGCGTCAGCCAGGATGACGGACAGCCGGCCGGGGAAGGCGGCGCCGAGTTCCTCGAGCAGGGGCAGGAACCGCGGGTCCCGCTCCACGGCCGTCACCCGTGCGCCGGTCTCCAGGAGGGCCTGGGTGAGACCGCCGGGCCCTGGACCCACCTCGATGACGTGATCCTCAGGCCCGGCGCGGGACAGCCGTGCAATCTTGCGGGTGACGTTGAGGTCCAGGAGGAAGTGCTGGCCGAGGCCCTTGTTCGCCTGGAGGCCGTGGGCGGCGAGCCGTTCTGAAAGCCGGCTGGTCAGGGTCACAGGGCCCGCCGGTCTGCGATCTCGCTCGCCATGCGGAGGGCGGCGATGAAGCTGTCCGGCCGGGCCAGCCCCTTTCCGGCGATGTCGAAGGCGGTCCCATGGTCGGGAGATGTGCGGACCACGGGCAGGCCGAGGGTCAGGTTCACTCCCCCCCAGAAGTCCAGCATCTTGATCGGGATCAGGGCCTGGTCGTGATACATGCAGACCACGGCGTCGAAGCGCTGGCGGATCTCGGGGGCGAACAGGCTGTCGGCGGGCAGGGGCCCCTCGATGTCGAGGCCCTCGGCCCGGAGGCGCTGCACGGCCGGTCCGATCCGGGTGATCTCCTCGGTTCCGATTTCGCCGGCTTCCCCCGCATGAGGATTCAGCCCGGCCATGGCCAGCCGGGGACGGGCGATCCCGAAGTCCCGGACCAGCGACTGGGCGGTGACCCGGGCGGTCCTCAGCAGCCCCTCGGGCGTCAGGGCGGCGGAGACGGCGGAGTGGGGAAGGTGGATGGTCGCAAGGGTCACCCGCAGGTCCGCCGCCGCAAGCATCATCACCGGACCTCGGGCCCCGTCCCAGGGCGCCGCGGCGGTCAGGTCTCCGATGAACTCTGTGTGGCCGGGGTGACGGAAGCCTCCCGCCTTCAGCACCGCCTTGGCGATCGGCGCCGTGACCAGGGCGCAGGCCTCGCCCGACAGGCAGGCTTCCGTGGCGCTGGCGATCCATCCGGCGACGGCCGGGGCCGCCAGGATGTCCGGGGTCCCTGGCCGGACCGGCCTGGGAAGGGGCATGTCAATGACCGGAAGGGCCTGGGCAAAGACGGACTCGGCCCTGCCGGGGGAGTCCACCCGGACCACCGGGGCGCCGGCGCCCGAGAGGCTGGCCGCGTCGCCATAGACGACGAAGGCCCGTTGGCCCGGGGTCCGGGACCTCCAGGCCGCCGTGATGATCTCGGGCCCGATCCCCGCCGGATCGCCCAGGGTGACCGCAAGGGGCGCCGGGCTCATCGGGGATGCCTAGCGCGTCTCGATGGTGGCGGCGGTCCGCAGGTCGCGCATGTAGCGCCGGGCGATCATCGAGAGCTGGGCGCCGTAGAGCCGGCCCTCGATCTGGTCGCGGCTGGCCTCGCCCGCGCCGCCGGAACCGCGGCTGCAGACCGTCAGGATATGGAGGCCCACATTGGTTCGGATCGGCTCGGAGGTCTGGCCGGGGGCAAGGCCTTCCACGGCGCCGCGGAAGGCCGGGGACAGGTCCTTGAGCTCCGCCTCGCCGAGGTCGCCGGCCACGACGCCGGTCACCCGGCCAGCCTCGGCCTCAAGGCCGTCACAGCCCCGGATCCGCGACCGGACGTCGGTGAGCCGGGCCGCTGCGGACCGAACGTCCGCCTCGGCCGCGCCCTGGGGCAGGGCTATGGCGACCTGCTTGAGCCTTACGGTCACCGCTGCGGCGCCGGCCCGGCGGTCCCGGAGGAAGACGATGTAGACCCCGTCGCGCACAGGGATCGGGCGGGAGAGCTGTCCCGGGCGCATCTGGTCAAGGGCGGCGTCGACCTCGGCGGGCATTTCACCGGCCGTGATCCAGCCCACGTCGCCGCCGGCCGCCGCCGAGGGCGAGGCGGAGAACTGGCGCGCCACCGCCGGGAAGGGAGCGCCCTGCTGCATCTGGGTCACAAGCTGGGTCGCGCCGTTCACGGCCACGTCCATGCCGCCGACCCGGGCGGCTTCGATGAAGACCTCGGCGATCTGGTACTGCGGCCGGGAGGCCGCCTCCGCGATGCGTTCCATCTCGGCCTTGACCTGGTCATCGCCTACCCGGAGGCGCGAGCCATACCTGCCGCGAACCCACCTCTGCCAGCCGGACTGGGCGCGGATCTGTTCCCGGAGGGTGCCGATGCCGATGCCCTGGGCGGCAAGCGAGTTGGTAAATTGTTGCAGCGTCGCGTTGTTTTCACGCGCCATTTCGGTGAGTTGTTCATCCACGTCAGCGTCGTTCGGGATGATCTCGATCTTCTGCTCCTTCTCGACCCGGCGGAGTTCCTGGATCTGGAGGCGCTCATCCACGAGGCCGCTCAGGGCCTCGCGCTGGAACTGGGGCAGGTTCTGTTGCGTCGGCTGGATGCCGGAAGTGGCGATCAGCAGCCGCATCCTCTGGGCGAGGTCGAAGGTCGAGATGATTTCGTCATTCACCACCGCCGCCACCGATTCAGAAAGGCCGGCTGGGGCCACCTGGGCGGCCGGCGCCTGGGCCATGGCTGGCGTGGCGAGGACCGCCGCCGCCAGGCAGGCTGCGGCGAGGGTTCGACGTCCCTGCATCGCGGCGCGGGTCATGACCGACTCATCGTCCTTCAAGCGCATCTTCCTGTTCGGCTGCCTTCTGACACGGGTGGGGCCTTCACTCCAGAGGCGAGACTCTAGCGGGCGCCAAGGGGACCGCCCAATGTGGCGAGGGTGAGGCGGATGTTGACGGAGGTGGAGGAGCCGAGGCGTCCCACCTGGAGGTCTTCCTGGCGGTAGATGATGTCGAGTCGCGTACAGTCATCCCGGTAGACCAGACCGATGTCACGGATCACCCAGGCGCTGGCGGCGATGTCCCGGTTCCCGTAGACCGACACTCCCCAGGACTCCGAGAAGAAGACCTCGCCGCCCAGGTCGGCGTTCTCCCGTCGGCCCGAGTAGGGGCCGCTCTCTTCCTTCAGGTAACGGAAGTAGCCCGAGCCGCGCTTCAGCGAGACGTTGGCGCCGGCCTCGGCGCGGCGGACCTCCAGGTCCTCGCCGTCCAGTCGGGTCCGGACGAAGAGGCTGACCCCCTGCAGGGGTTCGGCCTCGGCGGCGACGATCCAGTCGGACGCCTTCCGGGAAAGGCCCGAGGTCGTGGAGAAGACGTCGGAGTCGCTGGAGCGGAAACTGCGGCCGAGGACGAGGTTCGCCCGGCGGCCATCATCCCACAGGACGCTGGCCCGGGCCGCGAGGCTCAGGCGAAGCCCGTCCTCCGTCAGGTCGTAACCCGGGAAACGGTTCAGCCGGAACAGGCTGGTCTCGTCGAAGACCACGGTGGCCGAGTCCTCGTTCAGGTAGATCGGCGATCCGGCGGCGTCGCGTCCGGCGCGGATGAGGGCGCTGCCAGCCGAGGCGACCAGCTGGGCCGTCGGTTCGATCACCACGAGGGCCTGTTCGATCCTCCGGGCCACCGGCAGCGAGACGTCGGCGCCGGCGGAGGCGATGGCCCGGCCCTGCGAGGTCGTGCGCCCGGCCACACCGTCGACGTCGCCCAGGCTGTACCCGTCCATCCTGAGGTTCCCGAAGGCGGTGACCCGGATGCCGCCCAGGCTGGTCGACGTCCTCCGCCAGTCGCCTTCGAAGGTGGCGCGCCGGCTGTCGAGCCCGGGAACCCCGGCCGGGCTGGAGGGGGCGGCGTCCCGGGTCAGGACCACACCGGAGGCGCGGATGCGCAGGCGGCCTCCCGCCAGGTCCGGGAAGGGCTCGAACCGGCCCTCCACGAAGGGACCGACCTGGGGGAAGGTCCGGTCATCATCCTCCGGGCGAAGGCCCTGGATGCTGAACGCCCCGGCGGAGAACCAGGAGGTTGCGGTCTGCCGCGTGGCGTAGACCTGCGAGATCAGGCGCCGGTCGTCAGGCACGAACGGCCCGCGGGCGACGTAGACATCGCCGATGTCGTACTTCTCGAACAGCAGGGTGTCGGAGGTCCGCTCGGCGCTGAAGCCCCACTTCCACTCCGGGGTCAGGGCGAAGGCGCCTGACGCCAGGATGTAGCTTCGCGCCGTGGGATCACCGAAGGAGTCGCCGTCCCCATCGAAGTCCCGGTCGTAGGTGAAGCCCCCCCGGACGTCGATCGCCCCGGTACGGAACCTCTGCCGGTAGTGGGCGTTGAGGAAGGGGGCGACCTGGCTGTTGATCTGGGGGGAGATGGTCAGGTCAGCCGACGGGCTGAAGACATGGACGTAGGGCTGCTCGTAGGACAGGCCCCGCCGTCCCGAGGTCTGGAGGGCCGGGGTCAGGAAGCCCGACCTCCGCTCGGCCTGCGGATCCGGGTGCCAGAAGACCGGGATGAACAGGACCGGCGTCCCCCGGACCCGGATCACGGCGTTTCGGTAGGACACGACCTGGTTGGTCCGGTCCTGCGTGATCTTTTCGGCCTGGATCGACCACGAGGGCGTCTTGGGATCGCCGTTCTTCGCGCAGATTTCGCAAGGGGTGTAGATCGCCTGGTTCAGCTCGTTGAGGGTCTCGCTGCGCCGAACGGCGCTGGCCGCCGCCATCTTGACCTGGCCTTCGCTGCGGACTGCGAAGCCCGCGGCCGCGCCCACGGACAGGGACTGGTCGAGGACGATCTCCTGGGCGAACTGGGCGGTACGGTCCGGATTGATGATCCGCACATTGCCGCGGGCGCGGATCAGGCGCGTGGAGGCTTCGAAGGTCACCTCGTCGGCGGTCAGGGTGCGTCCCTGGAAACGGGCCCGGACGTCACCTCGGGCGACGGTCAGCCCCTTCTCCTCATCGCGCGAGACCGTGTCGGCTTCGAGATAGAGCTGGTCTTCGGTGAGGCCGTCGGCGGGCGGCCGGTCCGGCGGCGCGTCCACCCGCGCCTGGGCGCTGGCGGCCACAGGACCGGCCAGGACCACGAAGGCCAGGCTTCCCGCCAATACCCGAGCCATGATCCCGAACAGCCTCATCGACGCCTTGTCTTGGG
>CAIMLY010000303.1 GCA_903842425.1 uncultured Alphaproteobacteria bacterium
CGACGCGGTCATCCGCGCCGGGGAAGGTGGCCATTGGCTGGTGGACCCCGTCGACCTGACGATCGACGCCCCTGCCGCCTCGACCATCGCTTCGGCACTGAACGCCGGTACGAATGTCACCCAGCAGACGACCGCCACGGGTGCCGTCGGCGTGGGCTCCCAGGCGATCGGTTCGGGCGACATCATCGTCGCCGCGCCAATCAGCTGGACAGGCTCCGGCTCCCTGACCCTGGACGCCTACCGGGACGTCCTGGTCAACGCCGCGATCAGCGGGACGGGGACCGGCGGACTGACCCTGCTGGCGGGCGGCGGCATATCGACCACTGCGGCCGTGACCGCCTCGACCCTGAACTTCACCGCCACAACGGGCGGGATCTCGACCTCTGCGGCGGGTGCCCTGTCCGGGCCGAACGGCGTCACCCTGACGGCGAACGGGTCTATCGGCCTGCTCGCCGGCGTGACCAACGCCACAAGCGGCCAGATCCAGATCACCAACAACTCCGCCATCTATCTCGGCGGCGCCGTCGACGGCCGGGCGGTGACGGTCAGCGCCAATGGCGCGACGCTGATGTCCGGGGCTTCAGCCCCGATCACCGGCCTGAACGGCGTCTCGCTCTACGGCACGACCGGGATGAACCTGGGCGCGACGGTGACCAACACCCTGGCCGGCTCGGGTACGCTTTCCATCATCAGCGGCGGCACGGTGATCCTGGGGCAGGTGGTCGGCCGGTCCGCCACCGTGCGGGCCACCAGCGGGTCCCTGAGCCTGGCGAGCCTGAACTCCGGGACCTCGGGCGCCGCCACGGTTTCGAGCGCGATCAACGTCACCGTCAGCGGGAACATCACCTCGCAAGGGGCCCTGGCCGTGACCGCGACCGGCGGTGCGGCGAGCCTCAACTCCATCACCGGGAGCTCGACCGTCAACGTCACGTCGGGCGGCGCCCTGTCGACCTCCGGGGCCGTCTCCGGCGTCGGAGGGGTGACACTCCGGTCCGGAGGCTCGGCGACGCTTGGCTCATCGGTGGCGAACGCGACCTCCGGCGCCCTGACGGTCAGCTCGGGCGCCGGCGTGACAGTCTCGGGCGCCGCCTCCGGGCCGACCGTGACCATGTCCGCCAATGGCGGCGACCTGAACATCGGCGCCTCGGGATCCATCTCGGGGACCAACGGCGTCACTCTCGGGACCACCGGGAACTTCATCAACAACCGGGGCCCCGGTGGGGTCCAGTCCTCCGCCGGGCGCTGGGTGGTCTATTCCACCAGCCCGACGACGGACACCCTCGGCGGCCTCGCCTTCGACTTCCTCCAGTATGCGGCGACCTATCCGGCTGATGGCGCCGGGGCCACGGCGCCCGCCCAGGCGACGGGCAATGGCCTGCTCTACAGCCTCGCGCCGACCCTGTCGTTCGACCTGACCGGCGCGGTCTCCAAGACCTACGACGGCAATACGACGGCGACCCTGTCGCCCGGGAACATCGTGAGCACCGGCCTTGTCGGTTCTGACAGTCTTTCCCTGACGGCGGCCTACACGTCGGCCAATGCGGGCAGCCAGATCGGGGTGATGGCCTCGGGTCCCGTCATCACAAACTCGGGCAAGCCGGTCTACGGATACGCCGTCCCGGTTTCCTCGGTGACCGCCTACATCGGCGCGATCAACCGCAAGACACTGACCGCGGCGATCATCCTCAAGCCGAAAAAGACCTACAATCGGAGCACGCACGCCAGCGTCAGCTCGGGGAACTTCCTGCTCACCGGCTTCGTCGCCGGCGAAGGGGCGACGGTCGTTTCCACCACGGGCGCCACCTACGACTCCGACCAGGCTGGCGCCCGGACCGTGACCGCGGGCCTGGCCTACACCAGCTTCTCGGCCGCGGGCGGGACCCTGCTTTCGAACTACGATCTGCCGACCTCAGCCTCAGGCGCAGGGACCATCGAAAAGGCCACCGTCCGGGTGGTCGGGGTCCTCGCCGGCAACAAGACCTATGACGGCACGACCACCGCCAGCCTCGACATCTCCCAGGCCCTCCTGTTCGGC
>CAIMLY010000304.1 GCA_903842425.1 uncultured Alphaproteobacteria bacterium
GGCGGATCTTCACCTACCTGGCCAGCCTGGCCAACGCCGGCCTGCTGGCGGGGGTGATCCTGAAGGTGCAGGACCCGCAGGGGCTGGCGGCCCTGGGCCTGGCCCTTGTGGCGGCCAAGGGGGTGCTGGCGACGCTCTACCTGGCCGGGGCGACGGTGACCGACTGGGCGCGGATCGCAGGCGCGGCGCGGGGGACGGCGAAGGCCGGGGAGGGCGGGTCGTGACCCTGGCGAGCCCGAACGGCTGGAGGCTGGCGCTCGGCCTTGCGGCGGCGCTTCTCCTCGCCCTCGCGGCGGCGCGGCTCTGGGAGGTGGGGCGAAGGGCCGGGGCGGCGCCCCTGATCGCCGAGGCCTCCGCCCTGCGCGCCCAGGCGAGCCGCTCGGCCCTGGAGGCCGAGGGCGCGCGGGGCCAGCTGGCCCGGGCCGAGGCCGCCTCCCGCGCGGCCCTGAGACTGCATACCGAGACCCGGGCGCGGATCGACGCCCTCAACCGACTGGAGGACGCCGATGCGCCGCTGGATCCTGACCGCCTGGCTGAGCTGCGCCGGGCTGACCGCGGGCTGTGCGACGCGGCCCCCGGTCTCGCCTGTCGCCCTGCCGCAGCTGACGCCGCCGCCGGCGGCGACGGCGCCGTGCGAGGTCTCCGTCCTGCCGCCGGACGCGACCCGGGCGGACCTTGACGCGGGCTATGTGCGCCGGGGCGCCCAGATCGCCGCCTGCGATGCGGCCCGTCGACTGGCCCTGGAGACCCTGGAGGCCGAACACGCCCTGGAGGCCGAGGCCCTCAGGCGGGCGCAGCGGGGGCGGCGCTGAGGGCCGGGGCGGCGAGGCGGGCGAGGTAGTCGCGGACGTCGTCGGGCCAGGCGGCGCTCTCGCCCGCGAAGGCGGCGCGATCGCCGGCGTAGAGGGCGCGGACGGCGGCCTCGGCGCCCGGGGCGTCTCCGGCCAGGGCGTTGAGCACGGCGCAGGCCGCATCGGCGGATCTGCGGCGGGCGGCCTCGGGAGACTCCGGCGCACGGGCGGCGGCCTCGACCAGGCGTCGAAGGGCGGCGGAGGCGCCGCCGGGCTGGGCGGAGAGCCAGTCCCAGTGCCGGGGCAAAAGGGTGACCTCGCGGGCCGAGACGCCGAGGCGCGGCCGGCCGCGGCCCGGGCTGGCGGACGCCTCCCGGGGCGGGACGAGGGACTGCAGGGCGCCGGTCTGGTCGCTGAAGACGAGGGGCTCGACGGAGTCCGACGACAGGGCCGCAAGCGCGGCGGCGCGCACGGCGTCGAGGTCGCCGGAGGCGATGCGGCGGCCGTGGTGGAAGGCGGTGAAGAGGTCCTGGGTCATGACTCCGCTCTAGGTGCGCCCGGCCGGGGAGTCAATATTACCCGGATAAAATATGATGGGAGAGGTGGGTTGACCCCCTCACCCGGCTTCGCCGGGAGCTCCCCCTTGGGGGAGCAATCATGCGGCTCCAATTCCTCCCCCCCGGGGGAGGTGTACCGCGCAGCGGGCCGGAGGGGGTCTGCGGCGAGGGGGATTGACCCCCTCACCCGGCAATGGGCCTGCGACCGCGGGGGCCCCGGAAGGGGAAGATGTTTCTCTGGAGGGGGAGAGGA
>CAIMLY010000305.1 GCA_903842425.1 uncultured Alphaproteobacteria bacterium
CCTTCCTGGTGATGGCGCGGTTCCGCTTCTAAGAAGCACGCTCACTCCGTGAATTGGGTTTGGGGCGGCGGGGAAACCCGCCGCCCCTTTTCTTTGTCCTCACAAAGTCGGCGCCAGTGCCAAGCTTCTCAGGGAGCGACAGGGGTGGGCCCAAGCGCGCACACCCCCAGCTCCATGGCTGGGGGTCGAGATGTCGCGGTTAGCCCTCGCCGACGGGCGGCGCCCGTCGGCTTGGGGGGAGTCCCTCTCCGTCAGGGTCGCCCGGCGCGGACGCCCGGACCGATGTGCGAGGAAACAAAGGTGACAGCCTCGCCAAGGGCAGTCGCCCAACGGTCGGCTTGGTCCGGGTCGGGGCTGTGGCCAGCATCCTCGATGGTGACCAGCTTCACGGTCTTGCCCACCTTGGCGAGGGCCTTCTGCATGATCACGCTCTGGTCGTAGGGGACCGTCAGGTCCTCGTCGCCATGGATCAGCAGGAGAGGGATGGAAACCTTGTCGGCGTTCCGGGCCGCAGAGTTGGCGGACAGGACCGGACGATCCTTCTCCGGATCGCCGATCGCCGTGAGCCAATACTTATAGCTTATGCTGGTTGGGCCGGCGCCCCCGCGCCCGAAGACGTCCTTGCCGGTGGAGCCGTCCCGCACCCAGCGCAGCATCTCGGGGAGATCCGATACGCCCGCGCCGGCGACAGAGCACTTGAAGAGATCGGTGTTTTTGAAGGCCGCAGTCATGGCGGTGTAGCCGCCGTAGGACCATCCCATGATGCAGACCCGCGAAGGGTCGATGGCGCCTGTCTTGATGAGGCTCCTCGTCGCGTCCGCGACATCTTCCTGCATGCGCTGTCCCCACTGCCGGTGTCCGGCCTCCACGAAGGCCCGGCCAGAGCCCGAGCCCCCTCGGAAATGCGGTTGAAGGACGGCGTAGCCCCGGGTGGCGAAGGTTTGTGCGAAGGGGTCGTCCCCGAACACGTCCCGACCTTCCGGGCCGCCATGGGGGATGACCACCAGGGGCAGGTTTCGGTCTGTGTCCGAGACGCCGGGCGGTAGCCACAGGTACCCCCATTGGGCCTTGCCGTCGGAGGTGGTGTAGTTGAACACCTTGGAACGGGGCATGAGGTCCGGGTTGATGTCCTGGTGCGCCTGGAAGAGGAGGCTCAGCGACCTCTTGCCGTTGTCGAAGATGTAGTAGGTTCCCAGGTCCTTGGGACCGAAGGTCCGGACGAGCCAACGATCCGTCCCGCCCTCGGACCTGGAAAGGATCGACACGTTGACGTCGGGACCCAGGGCCTTGCCAAGGCCGTTCCAGATCCTTCCAAAGCCCTCGTCCTTGGGGCTGCAGGCCAAACGATACTCGATCCAGCAGGCGCCGAGGACGGTCCTGCGCTCCCGGTCGACAACGACGCGCTGGAGATCAAAGTCGGGGCTGGAGGCGATTTCCTCCCCGTACTGGCCCGTGCTGGTGTTGTAGGTAAAGGCGGCGCTCTTGTCTGCGCCGTCCCGGCGCGCAAGGACGATCATCTCATTGGGATTCACGCCGGGAGAGACCGGGGTGAAGGTCGGTGCGCTGTTGGCGCCCTCCGCACCCTTGTACCGGATGATCTCGATCCAGTCCTTGCCCCCCGGCGGACGACGCTTCCAGACCAGTCCCCTGCCGCCTTCGATAACGTCCAGCCGCATCACCGGGACGCCATTAACATCAGTCTCCCAGTTGATGGTGTTGATGTCGCCGCGCTCGATTTCCTCTCGCGTCGCAGTCTCTACATTGACCCGCCAAAGGGCGGCGCCGCCAGCCTTTGGGACGATCAGGAGGACATTCTTCGGGTCCCCCGGCAGGTCGTCGACGATTCCGGCGCTCACCGACTTGTCGAAGCCCTGGTCGCGCGTGGGGTCGTACAGCGACACGAGGCCCGTCCCGTCGGTGTTGGCGGAGTAGATCATCCTATATCGGGCGACCCCGTCATCGACGTTGCCGGTCCGGTCTGCGTTGGAGTTGCCGTGGACGATCCTCACCCTCTGGGACAGGCCAAAGATGACGCGGCTGTTTCCCTTGAAGTAGACGAAGTCCACCCGCATGTTCTGGTCGGCGCGCGCGACGGAGAGCGGCTTGACCTCGCCGCTGTCGACGTCGATCAGGATCAGGATGTCGCCGACGGCCTCACGCTTGATGGCCACCACCTTGCGGCCATCCGGAGACAGGCTGGCCGACCGGTAGTCGGAGAAACCCACGAAGGTCGAGATCGGGACCTCGGCCTTTGCCGCCGTCGGTGCAGCCCCTAGCGCCAAGACCCCTGCGCTGGTCAGGGCAGCGCAGAAAGCTGTGCGACAGATCGTCGCCTTGAGGCGCCGGAGGGGCGCATGGGTTTCAGCCGCCGGGTTCATCATCATTCCCTGTATCATGGTGCGTGAAGTCACTTTCAGATCCTCTTCAGGTCAGGGGGCCCTTACGGGGGCGGCGCCTATCGGAAGCCGGCTCCAGGCCATTTCATCCAGGACCGCTTCAGCCCGGGGGTCGCCAAGGATCCAGGCCGTTGCGGCCAGGCTGCGGGCCGAGGTCGCCGAGACCCCGAACATGCGGCTGAGGGCCTCGAAGGGCGTGCCTTCGGAGGCCATCCACTTCAGCCGCAGCTCCTGGTTCGTTCCGGACAGGGCCCGGGCCCGGTCCACGGCGTCGTAGAAGCCGCCGATCTGGTCAACCAGGCCCAGCTCCCGGGCCTGGGCCCCGGTCCAGACCCGTCCCTTGGCGATGGCCTCGACCCGCTCGACGGGCAGGCGACGGCCCTCGGACACCCGCCCGATGAAGCGGGCGTAGATCTGGTCCATCCAGCGGGCGAAGGCGGCGCGCTGGCTGTCCGTGAGGCCGGACCCCAGGGAGAAGGCGGAGGCGTAGTCGGAACCCACCCCCACCTGCCGCAGGTCGACCCCGAACCGGGCCAGGGCCTCGCCGACGGCGAACTTGCCGCCAAACACCCCGATGGAGCCCGTCAGGGTCGTGGGCTGGGCCACGATGGCCGACGCGCCCGAGGCGATCCAGTAGCCGCCGGAGGCCGCATAGGGACCCATGGACACCACCACGGGCTTGCCCGCCGCCTTGGCGCTCTCGATGGCCCGCCGGATCTGCTCCGAGGCGGTGTCGGAACCCCCCGGCGAGTTCACCCGCAGGACGATGGCCTTGACGTCCTTGTCCTCCACGGCGTCGTGCAGGGTGTCCTCCAGGAGGTCGGAGTAGATCGCGTCCCCGGAGGCAAAGGGATTGGCGCCGCCGTCGCCGCCCGTGACGATGCCGCCCTCGGCGGTGATCACGGCGATGGACGGTCCCATGGGCGGGCCAACCTCATGGACGCTGCGGGCATAGGCGCTGATGTCGCGGAACTCAGCGTCCTTGCCGGCCCGGTCGGACAGCTGCTTGCGGGCGGAGTCGAGATAGTCGACCCGGTCGATCAGATTGAGCCGGAGGGCGTCCTCGGCCATCAGCGGCCCGGACTCCAGCGAGGCCTTCAGGGTGGCGGGCGCCTGGCGGCGGTCGGCTGCAGCCCGGTTGATCGCCGTCCCGTAGATCGATTCCAGCATGGACTGGGTCGCCTCCCGGTGGGCGGGGGTGAAGTCAGACTGCAGGTAGCCGTTGACCGCGTTCTTGAACTCCTTGCGCTGCTCATAGTCGGCGCGGATGCCGTAGCGATCGAAGAAGCGCTTCAGGAAGAGGTCCTCGGAGACCAGGCCCGTGGCCTGCAGGGAGGATCCCGGCTGCATCCAGACCTGTCCGCCCGCCGCCGCCAGCATGTAGGTCGAGGGCGTGGCGCCCGAGGGATAGAGGCCCTGACTGAAGACAAGCACGGGCTTGCCGGTCTTGCGGAAGCGGCGCAGGGCTTCGGAGATCTCGTCGGCCATGGCGGGCGCCATGCCGGACTCGGGCAGGCGCACCAGGAGGCCTCGGACATGATCGTCCGTCTCGGCCTTGCGCAGGGTGGTGATGATCCGCATCACGGACAGGGTGGGTTGCCCGAAACTGGCGAAGGGATTTGGCCGGTCCTGGTCGGTGATCTCCTGCCTCAGGTCGAGCTCGACCACCGTCCGTGCGGGGACGGGCTCGGGCCGTGAGGCCCCGGCGGCCAGCACGATCAGCAGGAAGGGCACGCCCACCAGGAACAGCATCAGGCCGGCGAAGACTCCGGCCATGGTCAGGAGGAACTGCTTCATTGGGGTTCCCGGGGGCGGTGTTGGGAGTCAGACCCTATCCCGGGACAGGCGGTGCGCCAATGGACCATAGACAGGCCCTGCAGAACGGATTTCAGAGGAACTGGGCCAGGACGAAGACCCGGGAAAAGTCGCCGGACCGGGCGTTGGCCTCATGCACCCAGAAGTAGAGGCGTCCGCCCTGGATCCAGTCGAAACCGGCGGCAGGGTCGCTGTCGACCTGGAGGAGCAGCCGCCAGTCGCGTGCCGCTTCAAGGTCTGCAGGGGTCGGCTCTTCCTCGCCGAGGTTTCGGATATCCCCGTCCCGCGCCGTCGCGACCGCACACTGGATCTCCATCCCATCCCATTGGAGGTTTCCCGGGTAGCCGCCGACCTGGTGGGCGGGTTCGGGCGACAGGAAGCCCAGGATGGCGGCGTCCAGGGTCCGCTCCTCGTCCCGGGCCAGGCTCTTCCAGTCGATGCCCACGCGCTCGTCGGCGAAGGAGGTCCTCGGCTGGAAGGTGAGGGGAAAGGGGGCGATCCGGCTGCGGGGCGCCAGGTCCTCGGGCAGGCCAAGAGGTGCAACCGCGCCGGTCTCCCAGCGGACGACGCAGGCCCCCGGCTGTTCCGGTTCGAAGTTCTGGGCGCGAAGACCCATGTCGAGGAAGACGTGAAGCCGCCCCTCTGCGGGCAGCCAGTCCGGTCCGCCGGCGGCGCGCACCTCCGCCAGGTCGATCCGGGCCAGGTGGGCCATGGGTCGTCCGCCGAACCGGGGCCAGTCGCCGGCGATCTCGGGGGTCCCTCCGACCCGGGACTGTCCCCCGCCGCCGGGAACCAGGTGAAGGCAGGGTCGGGCCTCGGCGTGAATCCGGTCGAGGATGGCCTGGACCCGCGCGGTCGGTGGGGGAATCTCGCGCTGTGGGCGGCTGAAAAGTCCGCTGAAAAAGCCGAAGACACCCGCCATATTGAAGTCCTCCAGGATTTGACCCCATCGAGCCTGGGTCTTGACTTTGGTCGAATTGCGGCGGCGCGCCCGTTTCATTTTCCTCGCGGAGCCGGTTCCCGGGCGTTTTCGACTGCATCGGCTGTCCGCGCGGCCACCGCTGTGGGGGCAGCCTTCTGCCAGTCGGTTGTCCCGTACCAGATCCTCCGGATCGGGTCGTAGCGAGGCTTGCCCGCCCAACTTCCATGGAGCCGCCGGTGCACCTCCTTGGGAAGCACCTTCAGGAAGGCGTAGTGGTTCCTCCAGTCCGGGACAGAGCGCCCGATCCCGTTCAGCGGGATGGAGTGGTGAATCTCCATCCCGGGGCCCGAGAGGCCCGCCCTCTGAATTTTCCTGGCAGAGGCGCCAGCGGTGACGGAACCCTTCTTCAGGACGCCGATGCCCAGGCGGGCCGCCTTGACGCCCTTCGCCGCGGGGCCCAACGGGGTGAGGTCGGCGATGGCCAGGGCCGTATTGAAGGCGGCGCCCCCAAGGTCGCCCTCCTGCAGGTCCGACGCCGCGTCCCAGGCGGGCCCCACAACCGGGATCAGGGACTCCAGGGCGTTTGGCTCACGGATCCTCGGCATTTCCTCCAGGATCCGCGGGTACGACGGGACGGGGTCCCTGAAGGGAACGATGCCGAAGTCCCCGGCTTCCCGGAGCTGGCGGATCCGCGCCATTTCAAGGTCGTAGAGTTCGCCCTCCGGATCGGGAACATCCCGAGGCAGTCCCTTCGGCATTCTCGCCATATGGCGTCTCCGTCTGAGTGGGTTCCGCCGTTTGGGCCTGGGGGCCTTGGCGGGGATGTTCCCGATCTCTCACGGAGTCCTCAGGGGGCAAAACAAAACACGAACAAATCTGCCTGCGGGAACGCCATCCCGCCGGGGCGAGCGGGAAGGGACCTGATGTGAAGGGAAATGGTCGGAGTGGCAGGATTTGAACCTGCGACCCCCGCGTCCCGAACGCGGTGCTCTACCAGACTGAGCCACACTCCGACTTGGGAGCCGGCTTATAGAGGACAGGTCGCCGGGCCGCAAGCGAGGCGGGGGCGTTGCATCCCGCCCGCCCATGGGCTATTCGGACGCCCTCGCGCGGCACCTCTGCGTCGCCGTTCCTGCTGGGGAATGGTGTAATGGTAACACAGCGGTTTTTGGTACCGTCATTCTAGGTTCGAGTCCTAGTTCCCCAGCCACTTCCTTCCTTCCGCTTCCCGATCCGCGGCCTTTCAGGCCGGGACCAGGTCGAAGGCGACCGTCATGCGGGTCTCGTCGGTCGTGAACGGCACGGTGCCGTGCCACATGTAGCTCGGGAACAACACCAGCCGCCCGGGCTCGGGGCGCACGAAGTGCTCGGCGTCGAGGGGCGGCGAGGTCGGAACCGGCGGCCTGCCGAACCGGATCCAGCCCTCGCGGGTTTCCCGGTCGATGGCCCGCTCCGGCGTCTCCACGTAGAAGGCAGAGGAAATCCAGCCCTGCGGATGAAAGTGGTCATCATGGAACCCGCCCGTCCCGAGCCTGACGGACCAGGCGCCCGTTATGCGATAGTCGCCGGTAGCCCTGGCGCGATGCGGATCCTGTCCTGGCCCGAGGTCCGAGATGTATCTCCGGATCGGTGCGTCGAGGACCTCGAAGAGGGCGGCGATGGCTGGAACCCTTGAATGGCTGAGGTTCTGCAGGGTCTGAAGGCCCCCGCGCACTGACTGGCTGATCGGTTGGCGCTCGAATACATGCAGGGCCTTCAGGGCGCCGGCGAGGTCGCCCAGGAAGGCTGGGAGGTCCGGCCATCCTGGCGGGGTGGCGATCGAGAAGGGGCGCACGAGGCGATCATAGTCACTGAGTGTCAAAGCGAGTGGATCGCCGGCAGCGCGCGCGGCGGTCGCCGTCCATCCCAGGAGGGACTGATCATGGGGCGCAGCTTCAAGGCCGCGCAGCGCGGTCGCGAGCGCCTCGGATTCGCGTCCGGCCGCCAGGAGGAAGATCACGGTCTGGTTCAGGACTTCCGGCGTCTCCGGCGCCTGTCGACCGGCCGCCACGATCCTTCCTTCCGCCTGGGCGATGTTTCCGGACCTGATCGCGGACTGGCAGGCCGCAAGCTGGACAGCCACATCTTCTGGAAGCGCATCTGCAGCGCGCTGGATCAGGGACTCCGCCATTTCGCCCCGAGCCGCCGCCCGCAGGATGTCGACCTTGGTCAGGAGGCAGGCCCCCGGGTCGCCCCCGGCCTTGAAGCAGGTGTCCATGGCCGAAAGACCGAGCGGGGCGTCGCCGCGCAGCATCCAGACATAGTTGGCGTACTCTGCGGTCAGCCGGGGATCGCCAAGGGCGCGGTTGCGAGCCTCGACATAGGCCGCTTCCGCCGCTGCATGATCCCCGCAGGCCATCAGGACCCGGGCGCGGACCCCCCAGGACTCCGCCCCGTCCAGCCCCAGGGCCATGCCCCTGTCGATGGCGGCGCGCGCGTCGTCATGGCGGCCCAGGTCGTCCAGTGTTGCGGCCAGGTTGTGCCAGGCGACCGGGCTGTCGGGATACAGGTCTGCCGCCCGGCGGTGAAGGGCCAGGGCCTCCAGGGGCCTGTGCAGCCGTTTCAGCGCCTGGGCGCGGGTGGCCAGGGCCCGATGCTCGGGCCGGGCCGCTTCCACCAGGATCCCCGTCAGCCGGACAGCGCCGGCGGGATCTCCGGATTGGAGGAGGGTCACCGCCTTCTGCAGGGTCGTACCGGACATGGCGGGGGTCCTCCGGGAGGCTTCAGACAGCGAAGAAGTCGTGGGGGGCGTTCATCAGGCCGGTCACGGCCTCGCGTTCGTCCTCGGTCAGGAGGGGATTCCAGATGTCGAGGATCATGATGACCCGGAGGGCGTCGGTGGTGTCCACCACCTCCTGACGGGCGCGGTTGACCGCCAGCTCCAGGGCGGCGAGCGCCCCCTTGAGGTCGCCCTGAAGGCGAAGGGCCATGGCCTTCTGGAGCCGCAGGTCGATGTCCTCGGGGGCCCCGGCCAGGGCCTCGTCGACCAGGCGCGCCGCAGCGGCGCCATCGCGTCGTCCCAGGGCCTGCTGGATGTCCCGGCGCAGGGCCTCTGGGCGGTTCATGGCCCTTTGGCGTCCGCGCCCACCGCCCAGAGGGCGAAGGCGTAGTCCAGGGCCGTTTCCTTGAGATCGTCGAAACGGCCCGCCGCGCCGGCGTGGCCAGCCTCCATGTTCATCTTCAGGAGGACGGGGCGCCCGCTGGTGGACGCCGGGCGCAGGCGCGCCACCCACTTGGCCGGCTCCCAGTAGGTCACCCGGGGATCCGACAGCCCGCCCGTCGCCAGGATGGCGGGATAGGGTCGGGGCGCGATGTTGTCGTAGGGGCTGTAGGCGGCGATCTGGTCGTAGGCCTTCGGGTCTGTCAGCGGGTTCCCCCACTCCGGCCACTCGGGGGGCGTCAGGGGCAGGGAGGCGTCGCTCATGGTGTTGAGCGCATCCACGAAGGGCACGGCGGCGATGATCCCCGTGAACAGGTCCGGGCGCAGGTTGGCGACGGCGCCCATCAACAGGCCGCCGGCCGACCCGCCATAGCCCACGGTGTTCTGTGGCCGGCCATAGCCCTGGCGGTGCAGGTGCTCGGCGCAGGCGACGAAGTCGGTGAAGGTGTTCATCTTGCGCTCGCGGCGCCCGTCGAGGAACCAGCTCCAGCCCTTCTCCGATCCGCCGCGCACGCAGGCCCGGGCCCAGATCCAGCCCCGGTCCACCAGGCTCAGGGCCCGGATGGAGAAACTGGCCTCCTGCGAGATTCCATAGCTTCCATAGCCGTAGAGGAAGAGGGGCGCCGAGCCATCGAGCTTCTGGCCCTTACGCATCAGGACGAAGACGGGGACCTCGGTCCCGTCCACCGCCCGGGCGTTCAGGCGACGGGTCTCGTAGAGCGACGGGTCGTGGCCGGAGGGGATGTCCTGGGTCTTCACCACGGTCCGGGCGCGCCGGGCCATGTCGTAGTCCACCCAGCTCCGGGGCGTGGTCATGGAGTTGTAGACGAAGCGCAGGATGTCGGTGTCGTATTCAAGCCCGGGGTCGAGATCGAGGGCGAAGGCCGGCTCGTCGAAGGCGATGGCGTGCTCGGCGCCGTCCTCGCCCCGGATGACGATCCGGTTCAGGGCGTCCGCCTTCTCCAGTCGCACCAGCCAGCGGCGGAAGGCGATCATGCCCTCGATCAGCACGCCCGGGCGGTGGGGGATGAGGTCCTTCCAGCCGGCGCGGCCTGGCGAGGCCTCCGGCGCGGCGACCAGCTTGAAGTCCACGGCGCCGTCGGCGTTGGTGCGGATGATGAAGCGGTCGTTCCAGTGCTCGATGTCGTAGAGGACGCCGTCACGGCGGGGCTCGACGGGGACCGGCGCAGCCGTCGGCCGGTCGGCCGGGATGATCAGGACCTCGCTGGTCTCCTGGTTGCCGCAGGGAATCAGGAGGAAGCGGCCCGAGGCGCTTCGCCGGACCCCGATGAAGAAGCCCTCGTCGCGCTCGGTGTAGACCAGGACGTCGTCGACGGCGGTCCCCCGGACGGGGCGGCGGTAGATCCGGGCGGGGCGCCCATTGTCGTCCCGCCAGGTCCAGAAGAGCCAGGCGCTGTCCGGCGAGAAGGTGAAGTCGCCCGTCGAGCTCTCGACCGGCGAGGGCAGGACCTGGCCGGTCGCCAGGTCGCGGATGCGGATGCGGAAGACTTCCGAGCCCTGCTCGTCGGCCGCCCAGGCGTAGTAGCGATGGTCCGGCGAATGTCCGGCGGCGCCCACGCTGAAGAAGGCCTTGCCCTTCGCCTCGGCCTCTTCGTCCAGCAGGATCTCCTCGGCGCCGCCCCGGCGGGGCCGGCGGACGTGGACCGGGTGCTGGGCGCCGGCGGCGTAGCGGGTCAGGTAGGCGTAGTCGCCGTCGGGCTCCGGGGCCGAGGCGTCATCCTCGCGGATCCGCCCCTTCATCTCCTGGAACAGGGTCTCCTGGAGCGGCTCGGTCGGCGCCAGGACCGCCCGCATGTAGGCGTTCTCGGCCTCGAGGTGCCGGCGGATCTCCGGCTTCAGGACGGAAGGGTCGCGCAGGACCTTCTGCCAGTCCGCGTCCTTCATCCAGGCGAATTCGTCCGTGCGGGTGCGACCGAGCTGGGTGATGACGACGGGATCGCGGCGGGCGACGGGGGGCGCCGGGGAGGTCATTGGGCGTAAGCTCCTTGGCGCCGCCGCCGCGGGGGCGGCGACGGCCAGGGCGGCGGCCCCGGCGAGCCAGACTCTGCGGTTCATGGCGCGCTTCCAGCTCGGAAGGGGGCCGGGGCGACGCGGGCGCCGCCCCGGCGGACGGGCCTCAGCCCGCGTAGAGGATCGACATGGTCTCGGCCACGCAGGCGGGCTTGGACTCGCCCTCGATCTCGATGGTGCATTCGTTGCGGATCTGCACGCCGCCGGCCTTGGCCTCGACGCCGATCAGCTTCTGGCGCATGCGCACGCGCTTGCCGACCCGGACCATGTTGATGAAGCGGACCTTGTCGGAACCGTAGTTGATGCCGCGGCTGACGCCCTTCACGGGCAGCATGCCGGCGCCGAGGAAGGGGATGAGCGACAGGGTCAGGTAGCCGTGGGCGATGGGGCCGCCCATCTCGCGGGTGGCGCGCTCGACGTCCACGTGGATCCACTGATGGTCGCCGGTGGCCTCGGCGAACTGGTTGACCCGCTCCTGGCTGATCTCCACC
>CAIMLY010000306.1 GCA_903842425.1 uncultured Alphaproteobacteria bacterium
AGAACCACCGGCCGGGCATCCCGTGGCCGCCGGCCGGGCAGGGCCTCGGTCAGCTCCAGCTGGGATCCGATCCGGATCTCGCCCTGCGCCCGGGGATAGAGAGGGTTCCAGGCGCTCCAGCCTTCCAGGTTGCTGAGCAGCTCCCAGAGGATCTCCGCCGGGGCCTGGACGCCGATCCGGTGCTCGACCCGCAGGGGAATTGCGCTGCCGGAAGGCTTGGGGGCGCCCCCCTTCATGCCGAACATGGGCGGCGGACGGATCGCCATCACGTTCTCTCCTTCAGTCTCCAGGTCGCGCCGGACGCGCTGTCCATGACCTCGACGTTCAGGGCGGCCAGCTCGTCCCGGATCTGGTCGGCGGCGGCCCAGTCCTTCGCGGCGCGGGCCTCCGACCTGCGGGCCACCAGGTCGTCGATCCGGGCCTTCAGGGCGTCGTCCGCCCCGCCCTGGAACCAGGCCTCGGGGTCGCCGAAGAGGAAGCCCATCAGCCGGGCGGAGGCCAGCAGACGCCCCTTGGCCCCGGCGCGGCCAGGGCCCGCCGCGGTCTCCAGGGCGGTGGCCAGGCCGAACAGCTCGGCCATGGCGGCGGGCGTGTTCAGGTCGTCCTCCAGGGCGGCCAGGAAGGCCGGGTCCGGACCCGTGTCGGCCGGCTCCACCCCCGCCGACCGGCGCAGGGCGCCGTAGAGCCGGTCCAGGGCCTTGACCGACTGGGCGACCAGGTCGCCGGTCCACTCCAGGGGCGCGCGGTAATGGCCGACCAGCAGGGCCCAGCGCAGGGCCTCGCCGGGGGCAGTCTTCACCAGGTCGTTCACCAGGGCGACATTGCCCAGGCTCTTCGACATCTTCTCGTCGGCGAAGTTCAGGAAGCCGTTGTGCATCCAGAACCGAGCGTAGGTGCGGTCCCCGTCGGCGCCGTGGCCATGGGCGCAGACCCCCTGCGCCCGCTCGTTCTCGTGGTGCGGGAAGAGCAGGTCGATGCCGCCGCCATGGATGTCGATGGGCAGGCCCAGGGACTGCTCGATCATGGCCGTGCACTCGATGTGCCAGCCTGGCCGGCCGGGGCCGAAGGGGCTGTCCCACACCGGCTCGCCAGGCTTGGAGGGCTTCCAGAGGACGAAGTCGGCGGGATGGCGCTTGTAGGGGGCGACCTCGACCCGGGCGCCGGCGATCATCTCGTCCATGGGATGGCCCGACAGGGCGCCGTAGTCCTCGCAGGCCTGGGTGTCGAACAGGACGTGGCCCTCGGCGGCGTAGGCCGAGCCGCCAGAAACCAGACGGCCGATCAGGGCGATGATGGCGTCCATGGTCCGCGTCGCCCGAGGCTGGAAGGTGGGCCGCAGGGCGCCCAGCTCGGCCATGTCGGTGTTGTAGGCGGCCAGGTAGCGCTCGGTGACCACGTCGATGGCGACGCTTTCCTCGGCGGCCTTCCGGTTGATCTTGTCGTCCACGTCCGTGACGTTGGCGGCGTAGAGCACCGCTTCTGCGCCAAAGGTGTGGCGCAGCAGGCGGAAGAGGACGTCGAAGACCACCACAGGACGGGCGTTGCCGATGTGGGCGAAATTGTAGACCGTCGGCCCGCAGACATACATCGTCACCCGGGCCGGATCGGCGGGGACGAAGGGCCGCTTGGCGCGGGCCTGGGTGTCATAGAGCGAAAGGGGCATGGGACGGGTTGGACCTGGTGGAATGCGGCGCGAGGTTGCCCCCGGCGGGGCGGCTCCCGTATACAGTCTGGCCCTCCGGCGGGCCAAGGACTTTGGGGACCTCCCCGATGTCGCTGCGCCGGGACCAGAGGAAGGACGCCATGGCCGCTCCCGCCGACACCA
>CAIMLY010000307.1 GCA_903842425.1 uncultured Alphaproteobacteria bacterium
AATGATCAGACACCTCCTGGGCGGCCTCCTCGCCGCCGGACTCACGACCACCGCCGCGATGGCCGAGCCGCGCTCTCCCGCCCCGGCCCAGGCGACCTCGCAGGCCGAGTACACCGTCTTCATGCTGGTGAAGACGAACGATCCCTGGCTCAAGCTGACGCCCGAGCAGCGCTTCGCCTTCCTCGGCAGCGACATCGAGCCGATCCTGAAGGGTCACCCCGGCGTGCGCCTGCGCTTCTTCGACACCGAGTTCTTCAACAGCGACGTCACCGACGTCCTGGTCTGGGAGACCTCGGACCTCAAGGCCTACCAGATGGTGATCGAGGCCCTGCGCGAGAGCCGGTTCTGGGACCACTACTTCCAGGTCGTGTCGATCCTCCCGGGCATCGAGAACGCCTACGCGTCGAACTACAAGGTCAAGCCTGTCGGGCGCTGACGACTGGCGGAGGGGGCGGACCCCACGCCTTGCCCCCGGGCGGGACCTGGGTCAGGTTCCGCCCATGTCCTCCCCCGAGACCCACTCCCACACCGTTCCCGGCGGACGCGGCCACTGGCTGACGGAGAAGCTCTGGGCCGCCGCCGCCGGGCTTCCCGTCTTCCGGATCGCCATCGCCGACATCCCCGAGTTCGACCAGGACTGCTGGTTCCGGGGCCGGGCGCCCAGCCTGCGGCAGGTGGCGGCCCATGCGGCCCGCATCCAGTCGGCGGACCTGTCCTACCCCATCATCCTCTCCGCCGACGGACGGCTGATGGACGGCGGACACCGCATCGCCCGTGCCTGGATCGAGGGCCGCACGGAGATCGACGCCGTCCGGTTCGAGGTCGACCCCGAGCCGGAGTTCATCCGCTGAGCGCCGCGAAGCCCGGACCTTCCGGCCAGGCGGCCGCCTGTCTCATCACCGACGCCCAGGTCGCCGTCTTCCGCGACCGCGGTCTCCTGCGTCATCTCCTTGACGTTAACCTTCAGCTCTTCCACGCTCGGTATCTTGCCGGAGGGCTGAGCGATTGCATGTGCGGCAGAAATGTATGCGGCGCTGGGACAAAGCATTCGGCGACGGTGTCGCGAGGTCGGCATCCCTCTGGACGATTTTCGCGAGCTTGACCGTCAGCCCACGTCGAGATTGTGGCGCCCCTGGGTCCCGCGCGGAAGTCGCTGAAGACATCCGCCTACCACCGCCGTCCGGTCGTGCCCGCACGTTTGACGGTTAGGCTGGTTCACGACAACTTCGGCACATGCTCCAACGTCTGGCTCCAGTGATCATCCTATGGCTCGGCCTTCTGTATGGTTCGGCGGGGGCCCAGCCGGCGAGACGCGACCTTCAGATCCGAAGGGCTGACGACAGCCTTCTGACGGTCGAAATCTATGACCGGAAGGCCGGGTCACAGGATCAGGCTCTGATGGTGCTCCAAGGTTCGACCTGCAACACGACGCGGTCCCTCGGTTGGTTCGACCAGGTGCTGCGGGAAGCCTCCACTTGATGGGTGGTCGTGGTTGCCAAGGATGCA
>CAIMLY010000308.1 GCA_903842425.1 uncultured Alphaproteobacteria bacterium
GACCAGATCGGCACCCTGATCACCGCCCTCGGCGCCGGCATCGGCCGTGACGACTTCAACATCGATAAGATCCGCTACCACAAGATCGTCATCATGACGGACGCCGACGTCGACGGCGCCCACATCCGGACCCTGCTGCTGACCTGCTTCTACCGGCAGTTGCCCGAGGTGATCGAGCGGGGCTACCTCTACATCGCCCAGCCGCCCCTCTACAAAGCCGCCAAGGGCCGGGCGTTCCGCTATCTCAAGGATGACGCCGAGCTTGAGGGCTATCTCACCGAGGAGGGTGTCGACGGCGCCGCCCTCGACCTGCCCTCGGGCGAACGCCTGACGGGGCAGGACCTTCTCGCCCTGGTCCAGACCTCCCGCGCCGCCCGGGCCAATATCGAACGCCTCACGGCGCGCGCTCCGGCCTTCGCCATCGAGCAGGCGGCCCTGGCCGGCCTGCTCGGCGAGGAGGGGGATCCCGCCGCCGCCGCCCGCCGGATGGACCTCTACGCCGAAGAGGGCGACGGTCCCTGGTCCGGAGAGACCGCGCCGGCCGGCGGCTTCGCCTTCTCCCGCCGCCGCCGGGGCGTGACCGAGCGGGTGGTCCTGGATGACCTGCTGATCGCCGCCGCCGACGCCCGCCGCCTGGCGGAACGTTCACGGTCCCTGGCCGAGGTCTTCTCCGGGCCTGCGGTCTTCAGCCGGCGCGACCGCACGACGACCGTGCGCGGTCCCCTCGACCTGACCGCCGCCGTCATGGAAGCGGGCCGCCGGGGCCTGACGATCCAGCGCTACAAGGGCCTGGGAGAGATGAATCCCGACCAGCTGTGGGACACCACCCTCGACGCTGACGCCCGCACCCTGCTGCAGGTCCGGGTCGCTCACGCCGACGACGCCGACGACATGTTCACCCGCCTGATGGGCGACCTGGTCGAGCCGCGCCGGGAGTTCATCCAGGAAAACGCCCTCGACGCCGAGGTCGACGTCTGATCAGTCGCCGGGCGGGACCTCTCCCGCCACCAGGGCCAGGACGGCGGGGCCGTAGCGGGCCAGCTTGCTCTCGCCCACGCCGCTGACCCGCGACAGGGCCGCCGCGTCGGCGGGCTTGCGGGTCGCGATCTCGGCCAGGGTGCGGTCGCTGAAGATGACATAGGGCGGCGCCTTCTGGCGGACCGCCTCGGCCCGGCGCCAGGCGCGAAGGGCGGCGAAGAGTTGCGGATCGCCCTCGAAATCGGTCCCGGGACCGTCGCGCCGGCGTCGTGCGGGCGTCGCGCCGGCGTCGCGGGACCCGTCGGGGTGACGCGGGGCCAGGCGGCCCTCCACCCGTCGCTCCCCGCGGTAGACCGCGCGCACCGCCCCGGCGTCGCCCAGTCCGATGAGGGGGCGGCCCTCGTTCGGGTCCTCCCGCAGCAGCCCGTCGAAGATCAACTGGTCGATCAGGCCGCGCCAGTCCCCCGCCGACAGCTCGGCGCCGACCCCGAAGGTGCTCAGGCCCGCCTCGAAGGCCGAGGGCTCGCGGGTCTTGCCGAGGAGGTGCTCCACCAGCCGGCCGCGGCCAAATCGCCCGTTCAGGCGGTGGGCGGCGGACAGCACCTTCTGGGCCTGGAGGGTCAGGTCCTCGGCCTTCGGCGGGTCCAGGCAGTTGTCACAGCGGCCGCAGTCGGCCACCCCCTCCTCGCCGAAATAGCGGCGCACCGCCGCCGTGCGGCAGGCGGCCCCGTCGAGCAGGGCGTAGAGCTGGCGCACCTTGCGCACCTGCACCGCCCGCACCTCGTCGGAGAGGGCCTGCCCGTCCAGCCGGCGCAGGGCCCAGGCCATGTCGGCGGCGCCGTAGAGGGTGATCCCCTCCGCGGGCTCGCCATCCCGTCCGGCCCGGCCGACCTCCTGCCAGTAGGCCTCGATGGAGGCGGGCGGGTCGGCGTGGATGACGTAGCGGACGTCCGGCTTGTCCACCCCCATGCCGAAGGCGATGGTGGCCACCATGACGGCGTCGTCGGAGGCCAGGAACCCGGCCAGTCGGCGCTCGCGCAGGTCGCGGTCGAGGCCGGCGTGGTAGGCCATGGCGGGCAGGCCGGCGGCGCAGAGCTCGGCCGCCAGGGCCTCGGTCCCGTCCCGGGACCCGGCGTAGATCACCCCGGGCCGGTCGCGCCGCGCCTTGGCCAGCTCCAGCACCCGCTTGCGCCCCGTCCCGGCCTTGCGCTCAGCGGAGAGGGCCAGCTCCGGCCGGTCGAAGGAGGCGACGAACTCCCGGGCGGCGCCCAGGTGCAGGCCCTCGCGGATGTCCTGCCGGGTCCGGGCGTCGGCGGTGGCCGTCACCGCCAGCCGCGGGACCCCGGGGAAGACCTCGGCCAGCCGCCCCAGCAGCCGGTATTCGGGGCGGAAGTCATGGCCCCACTGGCTGACGCAGTGGGCCTCGTCGATGGCGATGACCGACAGGGGAACCTGCGACAGCCGCTCCAGCATCCAGGGCTGCAAGAGGCCCTCTGGCGAGACGTAGAGCAGGTCCAGGGTCCCGGCCTCGATCCGCGCCCAGGTGGCGGCGCGGTCCTCGGGGGCGGTGAGGGAATCCAGGCGGGCGGCGCCGACCCCGGCCTGGACCAGGCCCGCCACCTGGTCGGCCATCAGGGCGATGAGGGGGCTGACCACCAGGCCAAGGCCGGGTCGCAGCAGGGCGGGGATCTGGTAGCAGACACTCTTGCCCCCGCCGGTGGGCAGGACGGCCAGGGCCGGACGACCGGCCATGACCTCGGCGATCACCGGCGCCTGCAGGCCCCGGAAGCCGGCGTGCCCGAAGACACGGCGCAGGACCTCCTGCGCCTCCTGTAGCGAATCGTCGGACATGCCCCTCTATCGCCCGCCCCGCTGCGGCTGCGAAGGGGCGGAAGGCGGCGCCCCGGGCCTATTCGGCGGCGAGGGCCGCCGGGGCGTCCTGGGCGCCGCGGACCAGTCGCCCGGGCAGGGCGCCGGTGGGCTCGCCGTCGCGGTAGGTGACCTGTCCGGCCACCAGGGTGGCGACATAGCCCCGGGCCCTCTGCAGGAGCCGCCGCCCACCCGCCGGAAGGTCGTAGCCCACGGTGGGCGGCTCCACCGCCAGACGGTCGAAGTCGATGACGTTGAGGTCGGCGCGCAGGCCGGGCGCCACCAGGCCCCGGTCCAGCAGGCCCACCGTCTCGGCCGTGGCCCGGGTCTGCAGGCGGACCATGTGCTCCAGGGGCAGGCGCGGACCCCGGGTCCGGTCCCGGGCCCAGAGGGTCAGGTTGGTGGTGGGGAAGCTGCCGTCGCAGATCATGCCCACATGGGCGCCGCCGTCGGACAGGCCGGCCACGCAGTCCGGATGGCGCAGCATGTCATAGGCCGGGTCCAGCCCGCCGTCGGCATAGTTGAGGAAGGGCAGGTAGAGCATGCCGCGCCCGCCGCGGGTCATCATGTGGTCCAGGGCCACGGCTTCGGGGGCGACGCCCCGGGCCCGGGCCAGGGCGCCGATGGAGTCCTCGCGTCTCGGCTCATAGTCCGGCGTCTCGGCCATCAGGAACATGTTGTCCCAGTCCCGGGTCAGGCGCGAGGCGATGGCCGCGCCGCCCGGCGGGACCGCGTCGTCGAGCAGGTCGGCCCGGAAGGACGCCTCCGCCAGCCGCGCCATCCTCTGCTCCAGGGGCAGGGCCGCCACGGATTTCCAGGCCTCGGTGTGGCTGAAGGGGTTGAGGGTCAGCTCGAAGCCCAGCAGGACGCCCACCCCCCGGCCGGCCACCTGCGCCCGCATGGGCAGGCCCTCGGCGGTGGCGGCGGAGAGGGCGGCCAGCAGGTCGCGCCAGGCGTCGGGCGCCCTGGGCCCCTGCAGCAGGCTGAAGGACAGGGGCCGGCCCGAGGCCTCCACC
>CAIMLY010000309.1 GCA_903842425.1 uncultured Alphaproteobacteria bacterium
AGGTCGCGATCGCAGGCCGCCAGGGCGCTGACGAGGGGGTTGAAGTGCGCCCCGGAGATCGGCCCCAGAAGGGTGATCAGGACAGCGAGCCCGGCCCCGGTGGAGACCGTGTTCAGCATCAGGGCGATCGCGTCGTTCCCGCCGGACAGCCTCTCGCCCATGATCCCCGAGCCCACCACGATGGACAGGAGAAGGGCGGTTCCCAGGCCCTCAGCCGCCAGCCGGCGGGCCAGGCCGAAGTCGGACCGGATCGCGGTCACGGGGTCGCATCCCTTCCGATCGCCTCCAGCAGGACCCGGACCTCGGGAGTGTTCAGGATTTCGGGCGGCAGGGCCAGGAAGCGCTCGACCCGACGCCGCAGCCGGCGCTCCGCACTGGCGAAGGCCGACGCGACCTCGGCCTCGGAGCCGGTGACCGCCGCCGGATCCTCCACCCCCCAGTGCGCCGTGACCGGCCGTCCCGGCCAGATGGGGCAGACCTCACCGGCGGCGTTGTCACAGACAGTGAAGATGAAGTCGATAGGCGCCGCTCCCGGGGCGGCGAACTCATCCCAGGACTTGGAGCGGAAGTCCGCCGGGTCGAGCCCCAGGGACGTCAGGACCGGAACGGCGCCCGGATTGATCCGGCCGGTCGGGAAGGACCCGGCCGAGTGCGCCCGGAAGCGGTCGCCGCCCAGGCTCCGGAGAAGTCCCTCGGCGATCACCGAGCGGGCGGAGTTGCCCGTGCAGAGGAAGAGGACGTTGGGGCGGATGTCGGTCATGGGTGGGTCCGGGTGACGAAGCGATGGGTCAGGACACCGGGTCGGCCCGGCAGGCGGGGGAGACATCGGCGCAGATCTCGGGCCGTCCCCCGCAGCAGTCCTCCATGAGGTAGGCGAGGAGGCCTCGCATGGCGCCGAAGTCCGCCGAGTAGAGGATGGAGCGGCCCTCCCGCCGCGACCGGGTCAGCCCCGACGCCGTAAGGATGGCCAGGTTCGATGACAGGGTGTTGGGCAGGCTGCCTGTCGCCCGGGCGATCTCGCCGGCGGCGAGACCCTCGGGACCAGCCCCGACAAGCCGGCGGAAGACTTCCAGGCGCCCGGGATGCGCCAGGGCGCTGAGGGCTGAGACGGCGTCGGCGGGCAGCATGGGAGGACCTGGAGACATGGGCTCGGACTTTATCTCTATATTTCCGGTATTGTCGAATCTTTATGAGCGCATCATCGTGGACCCCGCACGTGACCCCCCGAGGCCTGATGTCGACGCACTCTCCCCTTTCCACCGACGACGTCTGGCTGGGCCGCGACATGGCCTTGCAGGACGACTGGCGCCGCGTCCTGGCGGCCGGCGAGGTCGAGGAGCTGATGGCGGCCCGCGCGACCGCCCGGGCCCGGTCCGCGGACCGGACCCACTGGAGACGGGAGGACTTTCCCCTGCCCCGGCTGGGCGTCGAGGTCGCCGCCTGGCTGGAAGTCCTGGACCGCGGCCGAGGCTTCCTGCTCCTGAGGGGCCTTCCGGTCGCCCAGATCGGACCGGAGGCGGCGGCCGACCTCTACTGGGGCCTCGGCCTGCACCTTGGCCGGGCGGTCTCGCAGAACACCGACGGCGACCTGCTGGGCCATGTCCGGGATACGGGCGCAGATCCGGCCGCCTACGGAGTGCGCCTCTACCGGACCCGCGCCGAGCAGGATTTCCACACGGACGGCGCCGATATCATCGGCCTGCTCTGCCTGCAGGCGGCGAAGTCGGGGGGCGTCAGCCGCATCGCCAGCTCTGCGGCGATCTACAACCGGCTGGTCGAGACACGGCCGGACCTCGTCCCCGCCCTCTTCGAACCCTTCCCCTTTGACACCCAGGGCCAGCACCGGCCAGGGACGCCGGCCTGGTTCGCCCGGCCGATCTGCCGTCTGCTGGAGGGGCGACTGAACCTGTTCTTCATCCCCTGGTACATCCGCGAGAGCCAGCAGCACCCCGACGCCCCGCGCCTGTCCGACGGGCAGGACGCCGTCCTCCGCTTCATCGAGGCCACAGCCAACGACCCCGACCACTACCTGGACATGGACTTCCAGCCTGGGGACATCCAGCTGCTAAAGAACGCCTCCATCCTCCATAAGCGCACAGCCTACGAGGACTGGGACGACCCGGTGCGCAAGCGCCATCTCCTTCGCCTCTGGCTGGTGCAGGAGAGCTTCAGCGCCGGCGACGCCAGCCTGCGCGAG
>CAIMLY010000310.1 GCA_903842425.1 uncultured Alphaproteobacteria bacterium
GCCCATCTCGGGAGGCTCGTCCATGTCCTCGGCGTTGGGATCCTCCATCGCCTCGGTGAGCTGGCTGTCGGCGTCCTCGCTTTCGCGGTGGGTGCTCTCGCCGTCATCCAGGGAGGTCTGCTGGGGGGACTGGGCCTCGCCCTCGCCCTCCTCGCCCTGTTCGCTGGCCTCGGATTCGCCCTCGTCGCCGTCGTCTTCCTGCGGGTCCGCCTGCTCCGGGGCGTCCGACAGGTCGTCGCCCATCGACAGGTCGCGCAGCAGGCTGCGGGCCAGCCGGCCAAAGGCCTTCTGGTCGCCGATCACCTCTCCCAGCTTGTCCAGGGTCTCGCTGCCCCGGGCCTCGATCTCCGAACGGAACATGTCCACCAGCGGACGGGCGTTGGCCGGCGGCTCCACCCCGGTGAGGCGCTCGCGCACCAGAAGGGAGACGATGTCGGCCATGGGCGGATTGGCCTGGGCCTCCACGGGGTTGAAGGGCCGCCGCGCCCAGGCGGCGTCGTGCATGGCCTTCAGGTTGGCCTTCACCCCGCCCAGGGCGTTGGCGCCGACGGCCTCGATTCGCGCCTGCTCCAGGGCGTCGAACACCGGCTGGCCTTCGGCTGATCCCGGACGGGTCCGCGCATGGATGGCAGGGTCGTGCTGCGACATCCGCAGGGCCATCTGGTCGGCCAGGCCGCGGATGCGGGCGGCGTCGTCCGGCGTGAGGTCGCGGGGCGGATGCGGCAGCACCGCACGGTCACCCTGCACGCCCGAGGCCTCACCGGAGTAGACGATCTCCAGGTCGGGATTCTGGGCGAGCGAGCGCACGGCGTTCGCCAGGGCGCGCTTGAAGGGCTCGACGGGGCTTTCCGGGTTCCTGGACATGGCCGGGGTTCAGGGTCTCCTCAACTCAGCAATGGCGGCCCGGTCCCGGGCGACGGTCTCCCGCCCGGGGCGCCCGCCGGGGTCAGCCGAGACGGGGTCGGGCGGTGCTTTCGGGCAGGTCCTGGCCAAAGGCGCGCTGGAAGAACTCGGCGACGGTGCCGCGCTCAAGCTCATCGCACTTGTTCAGGAAGGTCATCCGGAAGGCCAGGCCCAGGTCGCCGTCGAAGATCTCGGCGTTCTGCGCCCAGGTGATCACGGTCCGCGGGCTCATCACGGTGGAGATGTCGCCGTTGATGAAGGCGTTCCGGGTCATGTCCGCCACCCGGACCATGGCCGCCACCGTGCGACGACCCTCGGCCGTGGCGTAGGCGGGGCACTTGGCGACCACGATCTCGGCCTCCACGTCATGGGCCAGGTAGTTCAGGGTGGTGACGATGGACCAGCGGTCCATCTGGCCCTGATTGATCTGCTGGGTGCCGTGGTACAGGCCCGTCGTGTCGCCGAGGCCAATGGTGTTGGTCGTCGAGAACAGGCGGAAGAAGCGGTTCGGCCGGATCACCCGGTTCTGGTCCAGCAGGGTCAGCTTGCCCTGGGCCTCCAGGACGCGCTGGATCACGAACATCACGTCCGGGCGGCCGGCGTCGTACTCGTCGAACACCAGGGCGATGGGCCGCTGGATGGTCCAGGGCAGGATGCCCTCCCGGAACTCGGTCACCTGCTTGCCGTCCTTCAGGACGATGGCGTCCTTGCCGACCAGGTCGATCCGCGAGACGTGACTGTCCAGGTTCACCCGGATCAGGGGCCAGTTCAGGCGCGCCGCCACCTGCTCGATGTGGGTGGACTTGCCCGTCCCGTGATACCCCTGCACCATGACCCTGCGGTCGTGGGCGAAGCCCGCGCAGATGGCCTTGGTGGTCTCCGGGTCGAACCGGTAGGCGGGGTCCACGTCGGGCACGTGGGAGTCGCGCTCCGTGAAGGCGGGGACCATCATGTCGGAATCTACCCCGAAGGTCTCGCGCAGCGAGACCTGGCGATCGGGAACCAGTGTCAGGAGCTTTTCGTCCTGGGTGTCGGCAAGTGAAGTCATGGCCCGTTTCGATTACAGGGTTACGCGGCCGATGCAAACGGGTGTTTCATGCGCCGTGAGCCCCGGGCGAAGACAGGGGCGGGGAGGGTCAGATGAGCGGTTCCCAGACCGGGGGTGTGAAGGTCGCGGCGGAGGCGACGGGCTTTGGCGCCCGGATCACGGGGGTGGACCTTTCGGCGCCCCTTGCGCCCCCTGAACTGGAGGGTGTCCGCGCCGCCTGGGCCCGGCACTCGGTGGTCTGCTTTCCGGGCCAGCCCCTCTCCCTCGACGCCCTGGAGGCGTTCACGCTTCAGGTCGGCCCCTTCGGGAAGGACCCCTACATCGAGCCCATGCCCGGCCGTCCGAACGTGCTGGAACTGCGCCGGCTGCCGGACGAGAAGGCCTCCAACTTCGGGGCCGGATGGCATTCGGACTGGAGCTTCCTGGAGACGCCCCCTGCGGCCACCCTGCTCCGCGCCCAGACGATCCCGCCGGTCGGCGGCGACACCCTGTTCGTGGACGCCAGCCGGGCCTGGGACGCCCTCTCGGACGCCATGAAGGCCCTGCTCGCGCCCCTGCGGGCCGTGCACTCGGCCCGGCAGAGCTATGGCACCAAGGGGGTCTTCGCCCGCGACACCGAGGCGCGGACCATGAAGATCATCGTCTCCGAGGAGGCCGACGCCAGCCTGACCCACCCCCTGGTGCGCACCCATCCGGTCACCGGCCGCAAGGCCCTCTACATCAGCCCGGTCTACACGGTCGGCATCGAGGGGTTCACGCCGGAGGAGTCCAAGGCCCTGCTCGGCTTCCTCTTCGCCCACCTCACCCAGGAGGACTTCATCTACCGGCACCGGTGGACCGAAGGCGACCTCCTGATGTGGGACAACCGCTGCACCATGCACTTCGCCGAAGGCGGCTATGACGGGCACCTGCGGGTGATGCACCGTACGACGGTGCAGGGCGAGGTCCCGGCCTGACGCCGGGCGGGAGAGGAGAGGTCCCATGGCCAAGCGCATCCTGAAGATCTGGACCTGGGTCGGCCTTGTGGTCGCCCTGCTGTTCGCCGGCTATGTGGTGGCTGGCTATACAGTCGTGCCCGGCCTCATCCGCTCACAGGCCGTCAAGTGGGCTGACGAGAAGCTGCAGAAGCGGCTGGCCCTTGGCGAGATCCGCTTCGATCCCTTCCGGCTGGCCGTCGACATCGAGGACATCGCCCTGCCGGCCGAGGCGCCCATGGTGAAGGTGGGCGACCTGCGCGTCGACCTGAGCTTCCTGTCCCTCTTCACCGGGACCCCGCGCTTCAACGGGATTTCGGTGAACCGGCCCTGGGTGTCGGCCGTGCTGAATCCCGATGGGTCGCTCAACCTCGCGGAGTTGTCGCCGCCGCCGTCGGAGGGTCCGACCCCCAAGCTTGTCATTTCCGACCTGATCGTCGCCAACGGCGAGATATCCTTTGCCGATCACCGGCACGCCGGACGACCGGACAAGGTCCTGAAACCCCTGGGTTTCCGCCTGCGCGAC
>CAIMLY010000311.1 GCA_903842425.1 uncultured Alphaproteobacteria bacterium
AGGCGGGCGAGGGGGCCGTGACGGCCGCCGCCGCCCTTCAGGCGGACTGGGTCATGTCCGCCATCGTGGGCTTTGCGGGCCTCGCGCCCACCCTGGCCGCCGTCGACGCCGGCGCCATCGTCGCCCTGGCCAACAAGGAGAGCCTGGTCTGCGCCGGCCCGGCCCTGCTGCGCCGGTCGCGGCTGTCGGGCGGCGCGGTGATCCCGGTGGACTCCGAGCACTCGGCCATCTTCCAGGCCCTGGACCCCCGCCAGGCCGCCAGCGTCTCGCGCCTCATCCTAACCGCCTCGGGGGGTCCCTTCCGCACCTGGAGCGCCGACCGCATGGTGACGGCCACTCCGGAAGAGGCCGTGGCCCACCCCAACTGGGACATGGGGCGCAAGATCTCGGTCGACTCCGCCACGATGATGAACAAGGGCCTCGAGATGATCGAGGCGGCCTACCTGTTCGGAGTCGAGGCGGACCGGATCGACGTGGTGGTGCATCCGGAGTCCATCATCCACAGCCTGGTGGAGTACGCCGAGGGCTCCACCCTGGCCCAGCTGGGTCCGCCCGTCATGCGCACTCCCAGCGCCGTGGCCTTCGCCTGGCCCGATCGCCTGGCCTGGCCCGCGCCGCGCCTCGACCTGGGGGCCCTGGGTCGCCTGACCTTCGAGCCGCCCGACGCCGCGCGGTTCCCGGCGCTCGACCTGGCCCGGCAGGCCCTCAGGGCCGGCGGCGCCGCGCCAGGCCTGCTGAACGCCGCCAACGAGGTCGCCGTTGCAGCCTTTCTTGACCGTCGGATCGGCTATCTCGATATTGCCGCAATCGTGTCGGAAACCCTCGATATGGCAGGTTCGGAAAACCTGGGAGACGGCATGGCGGGCGACATTCTTGAACAGGCCCGGAGGGTCGACCGCGCGGGTCGCCGCCTGGCTGCAGTCGCCGTCGAGGCGCGGTCCACAATGGGAGTCGCCTGACCATGGGCGTCATCACCGACTTCGTCTGGCACCTTGCGCCCTTCGTCCTGGTCCTGTCCCTCGTGGTGACGGTCCATGAACTGGGGCACTTCCTCGTGGCGCGCAGCTGCGGGGTCGCGGTCGAGCGATTCTCGATCGGCTTCGGCCGCGCCCTCTTTTCCCGCCGGGACCGGTCGGGGGTGGAGTGGCGGGTCGGCTGGATCCCCCTGGGCGGCTACGTGATGTTCGCCGGCGACGCCAACGCCGCCAGTGTGCCGGACGCCGCTGGCCTGAAGGCCATGAAGGCCGAGATCCTCGCCCGCGACGGCCCCGAGGCGCTCGCGCGGCACTACCACTTCAAGCCGGTCTGGCAGAGGGCCCTGGTCACGGCGGCGGGTCCCGCCGCCAACTTCCTCCTCGCCATCGTCCTCTTCGCCGCCCTGTTCATGACCTTTGGCGAGCGCACACTGGCGCCCCGCATCGGCGCCGTGGAGCCTGGCGGCGTGGCCGAGGCGGCGGGCTTCCGCAAGGGCGACCTCGTGATCGAGGCCGCCGGCCGCAGCATCGGCTCCTTCCAGGACCTGATCGAGGTCGTCCAGGTCCGCGGCGGGGCGTCCACCGACTTTGTCGTTGAGCGCGGCGGCGCCACGGTCCGGCTGACGGCGACGCCGCAGTGGCGCCGGGTGGATGCCGAGCCAGGTGCGCCGCGGGTCGGCCGGATCGGCCTGGGTCCGACGGGGGAGGTGGTGCGTCAGGCCTACGGTCCCGTTGAGGCCGTGGCCAAGGGCGCGGAACGGACCTGGCGCGTCCTGACCACCAGCGTCTATGCCCTGGGACGGATGGTCACCGGCCAGATGTCCGCAGAGCAGCTGAATGGTCCGCTCGGCATCGCCCAGATGTCGGGACAGATCGCCAAGGCCGGCGCCGAGGCGGCCCCGGACCTGGGCCGCAAGATCCTCTACGCCGGGGCCAACCTGGTGGCCCTGGCCGCCGTCCTCTCGGTCGGGGTCGGGTTCATGAACCTGCTTCCGGTTCCCGTCCTCGACGGGGGTCACCTGCTGTTCTACGCCTACGAGGCCGTGGCCCGGAGGCCTCTGGCCGCCAGTGTCCAGGCCTTCGGATACCGGGTGGGCCTTGCGCTGGTGCTGGCTTTGATGTTGTTCGCCACCTGGAATGATTTGCAGAGGCTGCAGGTCTTCCAGTTCTTCGGCGGATTGTTCTCCTGATCACGCGCTTCCTTCCGGTGATGGCCCAGACCATGCAAATTCGACGCGCCCGCAGCGCCGCCCTTGTCTCCGGACTGGCCCTCCTCATGGCCGGCAGCGCGCTGGTCACTCCCGGGGTGGCGATCGCCCAGTCCGCCTCCGCCCAGCAGGGCGTGGTTCAGCGGATCATCGTCGTCGGGAATGAGCGGATCGAGCAGTCGACCATCCTCTCCTACCTGCCGATCGGCGTAGGCGACACGGTGGACCCGGCCCGCATCGACCTGGCTCTGAAGGCCCTGTTCCGGACTGACCTCTTCTCGGACGTGAAGGTCGGGTTGTCCGGCGGCGACCTGACCATCCAGGTGGTCGAGAACCCCATCATCAACCGCGTGGTCTTCGAGGGGAACTCGGGCCTCAAGGAGGACAAGCTCCGCGACGAGATCACCGTCCGGCCGCGCGGCATCTTCACCCGCGCCAAGGTGCAGTCGGACATCCAGCGCATCATCGAGCTCTATCGCCGCTCGGGCCGGATCGCCGCGACGGTGACGCCCAAGATCGTCGAGCTGCCGCAGAAGCGGGTCGACCTGATCTTCGAGATCGACGAGGGCCAGAAGAGCGGGGTCCTCGGGGTCAACTTCCTGGGGAATGTCGAGTTCTCGGACAACGACCTGCGCGACGTCGTGGTGACGGAGGAATCGGCCTGGTACCGGTTCTTCTCCAACAACGCGAACTATGACCCGGACCGGCTGGAGTACGACAAGGAACAGCTGCGCAAGCACTACCGCAACCGCGGCTTCTACGATTTCCGTGTGATCTCGGCGATCGCCGAGCTGTCCCCCTCCCGCAACGGCTTTGCGGTGACCTACACCCTGGAGGAAGGCCCCGAGTACAAGTTCGGCAAGATCTCCGTGGAGACCGAGCTGAAGAAGCTGGACACGGCGGTCCTCACCCAGCTTGTCCCGATCCGCGGCGGCGACCTCTACGAGGACGAGCGGATCGAGTCGGCCACGGACGCCCTGACCTTCGCCGCCGGCGCGGCCGGCTTCGCGGCCGTGGACGTACGCCCCCGCTACGTTGCCGATCCCAAGACCCGGACCGTGGACGTGGTCTTCCAGGTCAATGAGGGCCCGCGCGTCTACGTCAACCGGATCGACATCGTCGGCAACACCCAGACCCTGGATCCCGTCATCCGGCGCGAGCTGAACCTGGTGGAGGGCGACGCCTACAACCGGGCCCTGGTCGACCGGTCGAAGAACAATCTCCGGGCCCTGGGCTTCTTCAAGGACGTCACCATCGAGGAGACCCCGACGGCCAGCCCGGATCGCACGGACCTGCTGGTCAAGGTCGAGGAACAGCCGACCGGTGAGCTGACCTTCTCGGCCGGATACTCATCAGTGGACCAGCTGATGATCGACCTGGGCATCACCCAGAGGAACTTCCGCGGTCGGGGCCAGGACGCCCGGGCCAGGGTGTCCTGGGGATCCTACCGAAAGCAGCTGGACTTCTCCTTCACCGAGCCGAGGTTCATGGACCGCAACCTGCGGGCCGGTGTGGACCTCTATTACTTTGTCTACGACCTGTCGGAATACTCGTCCTACAAGACGACCTCGCTGGGATCGAACGTCCGGATCGGCTTCCCGCTGACGTCCAACGCCTTCATGACCATGCGCTATGTCCTGCGCGAGGATGACGTCCAGGTGCCCGACTACTACTGCGACCCGTCGCAGCAGCAGGTCTCGCAGACCCTCTGCGACCAGCGCGGCCGCTACACCACCTCGCTGCTGGGCTACCAGGTCACCCTTGACCACCGGAACGATCCGGTCCGGCCGACCCGGGGCTACTTCGTCAGTGCAGCCCAGGACTTCGCGGGCCTGGGCGGCGACGTGAAGTACCTGCGCTCCGAGCTGGAGGGCGGCTGGTACCGCGGCTTCAACAAGGACTTCGTCCTCAGCCTGTCCGGCAGCGCCGGCTACATCACGGGCTGGGGCGACGACGCGATCCGGATCAACGACCGCTTCTACAAGGGCGGCAACAGCTTCCGGGGCTTCCGGGTGGCCGGCATCGGTCCCCGCGACACGAGCTTTGGTCGCTCGGACGCCCTCGGCGGCGAGGCCTTCGCCATCGGATCGGCGGAGCTGACGGTCCCGACCTTCATCCCCCAGCAATACGGGATCCGGGCCTCGCTCTTCACCGACGTGGGCACGCTGGGCATCCTCGACGACTCGATCAAGATCGGGGCCGACGGCCAGCCCATTCCCGGCATCTACGACGACCTGTCCCTGCGCGCCTCTGCAGGTCTGTCGGTGTTCTGGCGCTCACCCATGGGACCCATCCGCTTTGACTTCAGTCACATCCTCCAGCGCGAGGACTACGACCGGGTCGAGACCTTCCGTTTCTCGCAAACCACCAAGTTCTGAGAACCTGCACATGAAAAAGACCGCTCTCCTCGCCGCAGCCGCGGCTGTCCTGCTCACCTCGGCTCCCGTCCAGGCCCAGACACCGCCGGCTCCCCCGCCTGTGAACCATGGGCCGGCGCTGCCCGGTGTCTGCATCCTGTCCCTGGACGGCGCCATCGGGTCCTCCACCGTGGGCAAGTATGTCCAGACCCGCCTGCAGCAGATCACCCAGCAGGTGCAGACCGAGCTGACCTCCGAGCAGAACGCCCTGCAGAACGAGGCCAAGGCCCTCGACGCCCAGAAGGGCGCCCTTGACCAGGGCGCCTTCGAGCAGAAGAGCGCCTCCCTGCAGGTCCGGGCGGCCGCCCTCCAGCGCAAGGCCCAGCTCCGTGAACGCGAGCTGCAAGCGACCCAGCAGAAGGCCCTGGGCCGGGTGGGCCAGGAGCTCGAGCCCGTGATCCGCGCCTCCTACCAGCAGGCCCGGTGCAGCCTGCTCCTGCAGCGCGACTCCGTCATCCTGGCCAACCCGGCCATGGACATCACCCAGTCGGTGATCACCGGCCTGAACGCCAAGATCACCCAGTTCGCCTTCGACCGTGAGCGCCTTGACCAGGCCGCCCCGCCTGCAGCGGCCGCCCAGCCGGCGAAAAAGCCCTGAGGACTGGCGTCCCCGGCACGGGTCAGGGATGATGGAGATCATGCCTGACCCGCGCTTCTTTGAGTCGATTGGACCCCTCAGCCTGGAGGCGGTCGCCCGCCTGACCGGCGCGGCGGCCCCTGCCGGCGCCGCTGACCTGAAGGTCGACCGGGTCGCCATCGCGTCCCGGGGCGGTCCCGGGGCCGTAGCCTTCGTCACCTCCAGGGCCTTCCTGGGCGATCTTGGAGTGTCTCCGCCCACGGCCTGCTTTGTGAGCGAGGCCCTCGCTTCAGAGCTGCCCGAGGGCTGCGTGGCCCTGGTCCACCCCAACCCGCATGGGGCCTACGCCCTGGCGGCCTCCGCCCTTCACGCGCCGCGGCGACACCTCGGCGCGGCGGCGATCTCTCCGGAGGCGCGCCTTGAGTCCGGGGTCAGCCTCGGTCCAGGCGTGGTCGTGGGGCAGGGCGCGGCCATTGGCGCCGGGACCGTGGTCGGTCCCAACACGGTGATCGGGCCGGGGGTGGCCATCGGCCGCAACTGCCACATCGGGGCCAACGTCTCGATCGGCTTCGCCCTGCTGGGTGACCGGGTGAAGATCCTGGCCGGCGCCGTCATCGGAGAGCACGGTTTCGGCGCCACGGCGGGCGTCGCCGGCCTCATCGACATTCCCCAGCTCGGCAGGGTGATCCTGCAGGACGGCGTGACGATCGGCGCCTGCACCACCGTCGACCGCGGCGCCTACGAGGACACGGTCATCGGTGAGAACACCAAGATCGATAACCTGGTCCAGATTGCCCACAATGTCCGCATCGGGCGGAACTGCGTCCTGGCGGGCCAGGCCGGGATCTCGGGCAGCGTGACCATCGGGGACGGCTGCCAGTTCGGCGGCCGCGCCGGCGTCGCCGACCACCTGACCATCGGCGATGGCGCCCGCATCGGCGCCTCCGGCGGCATCCTGCGGGACGTCCCGGCAGGAGAGACCTGGGGCGGATTCCCGGCCCAGCCGGTCCAGAAGTGGCTGCGCGAGGTGGCCTGGGTCACCCGTTCCGCCGCACGCCGCCGAAGGGGAGGGGAATCATGAGCACCGAAGGCGCCGCCGCCACCATCGAGATCGGTGAGATCCTCGCCCGCATTCCGCACCGGTACCCCTTCCTGCTGGTGGACCGGGCCGAGGACTACGTCCCCGGGGAGTCCATCACCGGGATCAAGGCCGTCAGCATCAACGAGGGCTTCTTCCAGGGCCACTTCCCGGACTATCCGGTCATGCCCGGGGTCCTGATCGTCGAGGCCCTGGCCCAGACCGGCGCGGTCCTCATGTCCAAGACCCTGGATGTCGACCCCCGCGGCAAGACGATCCTCTTCGCCTCGGTGGACAACTGCCGGTTCCGGCACCCCGTCCGTCCGGGCGATCTCCTGAAGCTCAACGTCCGGGTCGCCAGGGCCCGGGGCGGCCTGTTCAAGTTCGAGGGGCGGGCCATGGTCGGCGACAAGGTCGCCGCCGAGGCGGAGTTCGCCGCCATGCTGGTGGAGACCCCGCAATGACCGTCGACATCCATCCCACCGCCATCGTCGCCCCGGGCGCCCAGCTGGACGAAGGGGTCAGCGTCGGGCCCTTCAGCCTGATTGGCGAACACGCCCGCATTGGCGCCCGGACTCGGATCCTCGCCCACGTGGTGATCGAGAACCGCACCACCATCGGCGCCGACTGCCTTGTGCGCAACTTCTCGAACCTGGGCGGGCCGCCGCACCACACCGGCTACCGCGGAGAGCCGACGGAACTGGTGATCGGCGACCGGAACCAGATCTGGGAACACGTGACCATGCACATCGGCACCGCAAACGGCGGTGGTGTCACCCGGGTCGGCCAGGACGGCATGTTCATGGCCACCAGCCATGTGGGTCATGACTGCACGGTGGGCGACAATGTCATCCTCGCCCATTCCGCCACGCTTGGCGGGCATGTGGAGGTCGGCGACCACGTGATGGTCTCGGGCCTGGCCGCAGTGCACCAGCACTGCCGGGTCGGCCGCTTCGCCTTCATCGGCGGCCTCGCGGCGGTGACCAAGGACGTGATCCCCTACGGCCTTGTCTGGGGCAACCACGCCCATCTCGAGGGGCTGAACCTTGTTGGCCTCAAGCGCCGCGATTTCAGCCGCGAGACCATCAGCCACCTGCGCGCCGCCTATCGTCTTCTCTTCGCCCGCGAAGGCAGCTTCCAGGAGCGGATCGACGACACCCTGGCCCTCTACGGCCACAGCGCCCCGGTCCTCGAGGTGATCGATTTCATCCGCGCCGACGAGGCCAACCGTCCGATCTGCCTCCCGGCCCGGGAGGACTGAGCCCAATGCCGGGGCGTCTCGGCCTGATCGCCGGCGGGGGGGACCTGCCCCTGCAGATCGCCCGCCATTGCAAGGAGACGGGCCGGGACGTCTTCGTGGTCCGGCTCCGCGGCTTCGCAGGCCCCGCCCTGGAGGCCTTCCCCGGCGAGGCGGTCGGACTTGCCGAGGTGGGCCGGTGCATCCGCGTCCTCAAGTCGGCCGGCTGCGAGGCGGTGTGCCTTGCGGGCAACGTCGCCCGGCCGGACTTCGCCGCCCTCAAGCCGGACCTGCGCGGCATGGCCATGCTGCCCCGCCTGGTCCTGGAGGCCCGGAAGGGCGACGACGCCCTCCTGCGCGTCGTCCTGGATGAGTTCCGCAAGGAGGGCTTCCTCATCGAGGGCGCCCACGAGGCGCGCAGCGACCTGCTCCTGGGCGCCGGTCCCCTGGGACGCCATGCCCCGGACGTCCGTCACCAGGCCGATATTGGCCGGGCGCTCGAGATCGCCCGGCGGATCGGCGCGCTCGACATCGGACAGGGCGCCGTGGTCTGCGACGGCCTGGTCCTGGCCGTCGAGGCCCAGGAGGGCACCGACGCCATGCTGCGTCGGGTCGCCGACGAGGTCGCGCCAGCCCTGAGGGGCGAGGCGGGCCGCCGCCGCGGGGTCCTGGCCAAGGCGCCCAAGCCCATCCAGGAGACCCGTGTGGATCTTCCGACCCTGGGCCCTGCGACCGTGCGCGGCGCGGCCCGGGCCGGCCTGGCGGGCATCGTCGGGGAAGCCGGTCGCACCCTGGTCCTTGAGCGGGATGAGGTGATCGCCCTGGCCGACGAGCTGGGCCTCTTCGTCCTGGGTGTGGAGTCGCCATGAACGCCCATCCGCCCGTGATCATGCTGGTGGCCGGCGAGCCCTCCGGGGACGACCGCGGCGCCGGGCTGGCCCGCGCCCTTCGCGACCGCCGGGGTCCGGACCTCAGGCTTATCGGGGTCGGCGGACCGCGCATGGCCGAGGCCGGCGTCGAGAGCCTGTTCGACATGTCCGAGATCTCGGTCTTCGGCCTGCTGGAGGGGCTCC
>CAIMLY010000312.1 GCA_903842425.1 uncultured Alphaproteobacteria bacterium
ATCTCGCCCCAGAAGGGCTGGATCTCGCCCCAGAAGGGCTGGATCTCGCCCCAGAAGGGCTGGATCTCGCCCCAGAAGGGCTGGATCTCGCCCCAGGACGCCCCGATCGGCCGAGCCGGCGTCGTGGCGGTGGTGGGCGGAGCGGTGGTCGTGCCCGTGGTCGTCACGGGTGGCTTGGTCGCAGTCGTCGTCGATCCCGCCGGCTTTCCCGTCGCGCTCGCCGCAGGCGTCGTCACAGGAGGCGTGGTGGTCTTCGTCGGAGACGACTTCGAAGCCGTCTTGGTCGACGCAGGAGTCGTCGCTGGCTTGGCGGTCGCGACCGAGGAGGCGGCATGCGCCTGCACAGCGAGGAGGGAAACCCCCGCCATCGCCGCCAGGGCGATGGAGCCGTTGCGCTTGGAGAACCTGCGAGACATGACCTGCTTCCTTGGGTCGGAATGACACGGGTGAGCAGGGCCCGTATACGAGTCTGAAAGTTAATGGAAGTTAACAGGAATGAGTAAAAGTCACGTTAACCATGTTTTGGGATCCTGATCCCCTAGCCCCGCTACCTATCCGTCGTATCTTTATGAATGAGAAGTTAAAAACGATTGTTAATTGAAGTTATCAGTCTTCTACCAGGAGAATCTTCTAGACTCCAGTATATTCAAAACACTGTATTGTCTCAAAATGTAAATTGAAGACGTCTCTGTTGGGCGCGTGGAGACATGCGGACCCGGCCAGGCTACTCCGGTATCATACGGAGGCGTCTAGGCCGCCAGGTCCACGATCAGGGGGGTGTGGTCCGAGGGCTTGTCCCAGCCCCGGGGCGTCCGGTCGATACGGCAGCCGGCCAGGAGATCCGCCGCCTGGGGCGACAGCAGGCCGTGGTCGATGCGGATGCCGTTGTTCCGGGGCCAGGCGCCCGCCTGGTAGTCCCAGAAGGTATAGCCGCCGGGCCCTTCGCCGGCCTCGGTCCAGGCGTCGGTCAGGCCCAGCCAGAGGAGGGCGCGCAGGGCGGCCCGGCTTTCGGGCTGGAAGAGGGCGTCCCCCGTCCATTCGCCAGGATTGGCGGCGTCGAGGGGCCCGGGAATTACATTGTAGTCACCCATCAGGGCCAGCGGTTCCTCCAGCCGGAGCAGGTCGGCGGCGTGGCGATGGAGCCGCTCCATCCAGGCCAGCTTGTAGGCGAATTTCTCGGTACCCAGGGGGTTGCCGTTGGGCAGGTAGATCGACGCCACACGGACCGGCTTCGGGCCGGAGACCACCGCCTCGATGTAGCGGGCCTGGTCGTCGGTCTCATCGCCGGGAAGGCCGCAGACCACATCCTCAAGGGGGGTGCGGCTCAGAATGGCCACGCCGTTGTAGGTCTTCTGGCCGTGCACAGCGACGTTGTAGCCCAGGCGCTCAAAGGCCTCGGCGGGGAACTTCTCGTCGACGCACTTGATCTCCTGGAGGCAGGCGACGTCCGGGCGCTCGGCCTCGAACCAGCGCAGCACGGTTTCCAGGCGGGCGTTGATGGAGTTGACGTTCCAGGTCGCGATGCGCACGGGGTCAGATCGAGAAGCTGACGCCGCAGCCGCAGCTGGAGCGGGCGTTGGGGTTGCGCACCCGGAACTCCGCCCCTGCGAGTTCGTCCACGAAGTCGATCTCGGACCCCTTGAGCAGGACCAGGCTGATCTCGTCCACCAGGGCCGCAGCGCCGTCGCGCTCGATCCGCATATCGTCGGGCCCGGCCGCCTCGACCAGGTCAAACTGGTACTGGAAGCCCGAGCAGCCGCCGGCGTCGACGCCGATCCGAAGCATCAGGGGCCGCCCTTCCAGGCGCGACAGATCAGAGATCCGCCGGGCGGCGGCGGCGGAAAGGGCGAGGTCCGGGGCGTTCACGACTGCATCCTTGGCCATAGTGCTCTATATGACCCCGGTTTGGCCGCCTTGGAAGGGGCCGATGCCAAGGAGCCGCCGTCCGCATGGTCGTCCCCCGCGCCCCCTATGCCCAGAGCGCCGCCGCTTCCCGAGGTCGCCGCCATGACGAACCGGAGAGCCGGACCCGAACGCCTTTCGCCCGGGACCGCGACCGGATCATCCACACCACGGCCTTCCGGCGCCTGAAGGAAAAGACCCAGGTCTTCGTGGCCCACGAGGGCGACCACTACCGCACCCGCCTGACCCATTCCCTAGAGGTGGCGCAGATCGCCCGTTCGGTGGCGGCGGCCCTGGGCCTGGAAGCCGACCTCGCCGAGACCATCGCCCTGGCGCACGACCTGGGGCATCCGCCCTTTGGCCATGCCGGCGAGGACGAGCTGGACAGCGCCATGCAGCCCTACGGAGGGTTCGACCACAACGTCCAGACCTTCCGGGTCGTCACCCGCCTGGAGCGCCGGTACCCGCGCTGGGACGGGCTCAACCTGACCTGGGAAACGCTTGAGGGGATCATCAAGCACAACGGCCCCGTCACGGCCCGCCTGGAGCGTCCCTCCTGGAGCGCCGTGGCCGAGTTCGACCGGGACTACTCCCTCGAGCTGGGCGGCTGGGCCTCGGCGGAGGCGCAGGTCGCCGCGCTGGCGGATGACATCGCCTACAACAACCACGACGTCGACGATGGCCTGGTGGCGGGCATGTTCACCCTCGACGACCTGCTGGAGGTGCCGCTCATCGGCCCCATCCTGCACGCGGTGAAGGGCGACTATCCTGGCCTCGATGCGTCCATCGTGCGGATGGAGGCGGTCCGTCGGATGATCGGCGCCATGGTCGACGACGTCATTGCCGAGACGCGCCGGCGTGTGGCCGAAACGGGCGTCGCCTCTGCAGACGCCGTGAGGAGCCTGGACCACGCGCTGGTGGCCTTCTCCCGGCCCATGCTGGAAGACCTGTCCGCCCTGCGCGAGTTCCTGATGAACCGGATGTACCGGCACTGGCGGGTCAACCGGACCCGCAGCCAGGCCCGGCGGATCCTGGCCGAGATGTTCCAGCTGTTCATGACCGAGCCGGACGTCCTGCCCGCCGACATCTATGCGGCCCTCGAGGGGCGGGACGAGGTCTCCCGCGCCCGCAGCGTGTGCGACTACATCGGCGGCATGACCGACCGGTTCGCCATCGAGGAGCACAGGCGCCTGTTCCAGCTCGAAGCCTGGACCTGACCTGAGCACGCCCGGGGTGCGCCTTCTGGGCTCAGGCGGCTAGACTGCCTCCTTGGCGGCGCAGCCTGATGATTCGCGCGTCCAGGACGGGATTGGCGATGTCTGATCATGATCGCGGCGGCGGCCCGCCACACGACGAACCTCTGGCCTTCGACCGGCGTGACCGGATGGCGCCCCGTGGCCCCGCACCCCTGACGCTCATCCTCTCGGTCCTGCTCCTGCTGGCCCTGGCGGCCGCGATCTTCGCCTTCTACCGGGGCGGTCTCTCCGAGGGGGCCCGGGCGCCGAAGACCATCGGCGCGCCGGTCGGCGACCTCCGGGCCGAGGCGCCGGCGACATCTGGCGATGTCGATCCCGCCGCAGGCCTCAAGATCTACCAGCAGGCCGACGGCGAGCCGCCGCCCCTCCAGCCCAACTTCACACCTCCGCCGGAGCAGCCCCTGCCGCGTCCGAACGCGCCGGCCGCAATGCCCGTTGCACAGCCGCCGCCAGCGGCGCCTCCGCCGGCGACAGTGACCACGTCGCCCCCGCCGGCGCCGGTGACCGTCCTGCCCAAGGCCCCGACAGTCGCCGCTGCGCAGGCCCGGCCAGCCCCGACGGAACCGGCGCCGAAGCCTGCGCCCACGGTGGCCAAGGCGCCGCCCGCGCCGCCGCCCGCCAAGCCCGCCGCCCCGGGCGGGCCGGCCAGCGTCCAGATCGGCGCCTTCTCCTCGGCCGAAATCGCCGAGAAGGAGTGGGGCGCCGCCGTGGCCCGGGCCGGAGGCTCCGGCCGTGGCAAGCGGATCGAGCGTGTGGAGCGGGACGGCTCGACCCTGTTCCGGACGACGGTCACCGGCTTCCCCGACAAGGCCGCGGCCCAGGCCTTCTGCGACCGGCTGAAGGCGGGCGGCAAGTCCTGCTTCGTCCGGTGAGGGCGTCCGCCGCCATCTACGGCTGCCTCGGGCCCCGGTTGGGCGCCGAGGAGATCGCCTTCTTCCGCGATGTCCGGCCGTGGGGCTTCATCCTCTTCGCCCGCAACATCGAGGGGCCGGACCAGGTCCGGGGCCTGATCTCGGCCCTCCGGGAGAGCGTTGGCCGCGAGGACGCCCCCGTCCTGATCGACCAGGAGGGCGGGCGGGTCCAGCGCTTCGGGCCGCCTCACTGGCGAAAATACCCTGCCGCCCGGATCCTCGCCCGGCTCCCGGGCGGCCTCGCGGTCTGGCGCGAAGCCGTCCGGCTTGGCGCGCGGCTCATGGCTGACGATCTCCATGCCCTGGGGGTCAACGTGGACTGCGCGCCGGTCCTCGACGTCCCCCAGCCGGGCGCCCACGACATCATCGGCGACCGCGCCTACGGCGAGACGCCGGAAGAGGTCGCGGTCCTGGGACGGGCGGCTGCCGAAGGGCTCCTTGCCGGCGGGGTCCTGCCGGTGATCAAGCACATCCCCGGACACGGTCGTGCGGCCTCGGACAGCCACCTTGACCTGCCGGTTGTCGAGGCCTCGCTCGAAGCGCTCCGCCAGACCGATTTCCCGGCCTTCCAGGCGCTGTCCGACATGCCGCTCGCCATGACCGCCCACGTCCTCTACCGGGCCCTTGACCGGCGCCGTCCTGCGACCACTTCCCGGCGGGTGATCCGAGACGTGCTCCGGGGCGAGCTGGGCTTCGCCGGCCTGATCATGAGCGACGACCTCTCCATGAAGGCCCTGGATGGCGACATGGCCCGGCGCGCCCGCCAGAGCCTCGCGGCGGGATGCGACGTGGTCCTCCACTGCAACGGCGACATGACCGAGATGAAGGCCGTGGCGGCGGGCGCCCGCAGCCTTTCCGGCCGCGCCGCCCTGCGCGCAGAGGCGGCCCTGGCCCGTCTTCCGCGGCGCCCCGAGCCCCTGGACCGCCGGGAGGCCGAGGCCCGTTTTGACGCCCTCCTGTCTGGGGCGACCCCGTGAGCGAGGCGCCGGAGTTCCAGCCCCGCCTCGACTTCGACGCCGCCGAGGGCGCCGCCCTCGACGGCGAGGCCCTGATCGTCGACGTGGATGGCTACGAAGGCCCGCTGCACGTGCTGCTGGCCCTGGCCCGCAGCCAGAAGGTCGACCTTCTGCGCATCTCCGTGGCCCGCCTTGCCGAGCAGTACCTGGCCTTCGTCCAGCAGGCCCGCCGCCGCAGCTTCGCCCTGGCTGCTGACTATCTGGTCATGGCGTCCTGGCTGGCCTTCCTGAAGTCCCGGCTGCTCCTGCCCCAGCCGGAGCGCCCCCAGGCGGAAGAGGCGCCGGCCGAGGAGGTGGCCGCCCAGCTGGCCTTCAGGCTGGCCAAGCTTGACGCCATGCGCCGGTCCTCCGAGGCGCTGCGCGCGCGGCCGCAGCTGGGCCGCGACATCTTTGTCCGGGGTGATCCGGACGCCATCCGGGTGCTGCCTTCCACCCGGCTGGAGGGAGACCTCTACACGCTGATGCAGGCCTATGTGGACCAAAGGCGGCGGTCGGAGACCCAGAGTTATCGCCCGGCGCCTCCCAAGGCCTACGCCCTTGAGGCCGCCCGGGACAGGCTTCGGGGCCTGTTGCCGGAACTGGCCCGATGGACCGCCCTCTCCGGGGTGGCGCCGCAGCCGGCATCGGGGTCCGAAGGGGCGCCCAGCCGCGCCTCCTACCTGGCCTCGACCCTCTCCGCCAGCCTCGAGCTTGTGCGCGAAGGTGCGCTGGAGGCCAGGCAGCTCGAGGCTTTCGCGGACATCTACCTCCGCACCCGCAGGGGGGCGACCGCGTGACCGGCGACGAGGACCTTCCGTCGTCTCCAGAGCCTGCAGAGACTGAACGCCGGGTGGAGGCCCTCCTGTTCGCGGCGGCCGGACCCCTCAGCCTCGATGACCTGGCCCGTCGCCTTCCGGAGGGCTCGGACGTCGAGCGCGCCGTGTCCGACCTCCAGGCGCGCTATGCCGGCCGCGGGGTGGAACTGGCCTGCGTCGCTGACCGGTGGCGGTTCCAGACCGCCCCGGACCTCGCCTTCCTGATGACGGTCGAGCGGGAGGAGCCTCGGCGGCTCTCGCGCGCCGCCCAGGAAACCCTCGCCATCATCGCCTACCACCAGCCCGTGACCCGGGCCGAGATCGAGGCGGTGCGGGGCGTCCAGGCCAGCCGGGGCACGCTGGACGTCCTGCTTGAACTCCGGCTGGTCCGGATGCGCGGGCGTCGACGGACCCCAGGCCGCCCGGTCACCTACGGCACGACGGACGCCTTCCTTGAGCACTTCGGGCTGGCCAGCCTGGGAGACCTGCCGGGCGCCGCCGAGATGCGCGCTTCCGGCCTGCTCAGCATGGACCTCCCTGCCGACTTCAACGTCCCGACGCCCGGCCTGCAGGCTCCGGAGGAAGACCCGATCGAGGAGGGCGATGACGCGCCGGAGTTCCACATGGACTTCCTGGGCGCCCCGTCCGAAGGTCCTGAGCCGGACCGTCACGACGCCTGACCCTTGGCGCGGCCCGGGGGCGGCGTCTATATAGAAGGTCGGGAGGCCCGAGGGGCCGCTCCGAACCCGTTCAGGAGTTTCAACATGGGCGCATTTACGCCGCTCCACTGGATCATCGTCGCGGTGGTCGTCCTCGTCCTCTTCGGCGGGCGGGGCAAGCTGTCGGGCCTGCTCGGCGACGCCGGCAAGGGCATCCGCGCCTTCCGCGAAGGCCTGAAGGACGAGGGCAAGGCTGATGCTTCCGGCCCCGCCGCCTCTTCCAAGGTCGAGGCGCCCAAGGAAGACGCCCGGGGCTGACCCGGACGGCCTGAACACCCCCCCGGGCCGTCGGCGTGGGGACATTGCTAGGACCTGGCCATGCTTCCCGAAGTCGGCGGGCTTGAATACATCATCATTGCAGCCGTCGCCCTGATCGTCGTGGGTCCCAAGGACCTGCCCGTCATGCTCCGGAAACTGGGCCAGTGGGTCGGTCGCCTGCGCGCCATGGCGGCGGAGTTCAGGGCCAGCTTCGACGACATGGCCCGCCAGTCCGAACTCGACGAACTCCGCCGTGAGGTCGAGGCCATGCGCCAGTCGCAGGGCAATCTGCTGACGGCCGAGACCGCCGAGGTGAACCAGATCTTCAACGAGATCGGGGACAGCCTGAAGGCCTCGGACGTCCAGTTCCATCCTCCCCTTGGCGGCGGGGCTCTTCCTGCGGAAGCGCCCGTCGAGGCGGTTGAGGAAGCCGCTCCTCCACCGAAGCCCCGTCGCCGGCGGAAAGTGGCGGAGGCGTCCGAATGAGCGACGCCCACGAGCCCGAGGACGAGATCGAGGCGTCGCGTGCGCCCTTGCTGGATCAT
>CAIMLY010000313.1 GCA_903842425.1 uncultured Alphaproteobacteria bacterium
ATGCGGGCGAGCTGCTGCTGGAGGGCACGCCCTCCGAGATCGTCGACAATCCCGAGGTGCGCAGGGTCTACCTGGGGGAACAGTTCGCCTGACGACCGGGGGCCTGACGCCCCGGACGCCGGCGGCGAGGGGAAGAGAACCATGGTCGCCACGCCCAGGAACGCGGTCGTCATCCTGCTCGACAGCCTGAACCGGCACATGCTGGGCGCCTACGGCGGGACCGAGTTCGCGACCCCCAACCTGGACGCCTTCGCCCGGTCGGCGGTGCGCTTCGACAACCACCACACGGGCTCCCTGCCCTGCATGCCCGCGCGCCACGACATCCTGTGCGGGGCCCTGGACTTCCTCTGGCGCCCCTGGGGGTCGGTGGAGATCTGGGAGGACGCGATCACCTACGAGCTGCACAAGGCCGGGGTGGTCTCGCAGCTGGTCTCCGACCATCCGCACCTCTTCGAGACCGGGGGCGAGAACTACCACGTCGACTTCACCGCCTGGGCCTACGAGCGCGGGCACGAGGGCGATCCCTGGAAGACGCGGCCCGATCCCAGCTGGGCGGGCGCGCCGATCTTCGGCCGGGACCACATGCCCTACCATGACAGCCGGGGCTGGTTCCGGGACGAGTCGGACTTCCCCGGACCCCGCACCATGACGGCCGCCGCCCGATGGATCGAGGACAACGCCGGCTGGCACGACCGGTTCTTTCTCTTCATCGACGAGTTCGATCCCCACGAGCCTTTCGACACCCCCGAGCCCTGGGCCTCGATGTACGACCCGGACTATGAGGGGCCGCCGATGATCTGGCCGCCCTACATGCAGGGCGCCGTGGAGAAGGGCGTCCTGAGCGAGGCGTCCGCACGCCGGCTCCGGGCCAGCTACGGCGCCAAGCTGTCGATGATCGACCACTGGCTGGGCCGGGTGCTGCGGGCGATCGAGGACAAGGGCCTGGCCGACGACACCCTGGTCATGATCTGCACCGACCACGGGCACTATCTGGGCGAGAAGGACATCTGGGGAAAGCCCGGCGTGCCCATCTACAACACCCTTGGCCACATCCCCCTGATGATCCGCCACCCGGGGATCGCGCCCGGCGCCTGCGACGCCCTGACCACCAGCGTCGACCTGTTCGCGACCCTCGCCGACCTGTTCGGCGTGGAGGTCCGCCAGCGCACCCATGGCCGTTCCCTGCTGCCCCTGCTGCGCGGCGAGGTCGATTCGGTCCGCGACCATCTCCTGACCGGCGTCTGGGGGCGGGAAGTGCACCTGGTCACACGCGACTGGAAGTACGCCCGGGCGCCCGCCGGGGCGAACGCCCCCCTGTCCATGATGTCCAACCGGTGGTCCACCATGCCGACCCACCTGATCGACCGCCACGTCGCCCTTCCGCCACCCGACCACCGCGCCTTCCTCGACCGCATGCCGGGGTCCGAGATCCCGGTCATCCACCAGCCCTACGGCGCCGGCGATCCCCTGCCGTTCTGGGCTCGCACCCGGGCGTCGGGCCACTATCTCTTCGACAGGGCCTCGGATCCCGGGGAGGTCCGCAACCTGGCCGGGGGGGCGCAGGAGGCCGAGGCGGCCCGCCGCCTGAGCCAGGCCCTCAAGGCGATCAACGCCCCCGATTCGCAGTTCGTGCGGCTGGGGCTGGACTGAGATGGAGAAGACCATGAAGCTGAAATCCCTCGCGGTCCTTGCCGCCGCCCTGGTCGCGGCGACCCTCGCGGGCTGCGCCCGCGACATCCCCTACGAGACGCTCAAGGCCAAGTACGCCAACCCCACCTCGCGGTTCGTGACCCTGGAGAACGGCGTCAGCGTCCACTACCGCGACCAGGGCCGGCCGGACGGGCCGCCCGTGGTGCTGGTCCACGGCTTCGCCGCCAACCTCGACACCTGGGAGCCCTGGGTGTCCAGGCTGGGCGACACCTACCGGGTGGTGAGCCTCGACCTGCCTGCGCATGGCCTGACCGTCACGCCGGCTGGCTACCAGATGTCCACCCAGGGCCAGGTCGAGGTCATCGACCAGCTGACCCGCAAGCTTGGACTGGCGCCCTTCGTCCTGGCGGGAAACTCCATGGGCGGCGGCGCGTCCTGGAACTACGCCCTCGCCCATCCCGACCGCCTGAGGGGCCTCGTCCTGGTGGCCTCTGTGGGCCCGCGCCCCGAGGCCGAGGGCGCCGCGCCCCCGCGGGAGGGTCCCCCCGCCATCTTCCGTGTCATGGGCAATCCGGTCGGCCGCGCCGCCCTGCGCAGCCTCAATCCCCGTCCCCTGGCCGAGCCGGGCCTCAAGAGGGCCTATGTCGACGAGAGCCTGGTCACGCCCGCCCTCGTGGACCGCTATGTCGACCTGGCCCTCGCGCCCGGTCGTCGAGAGATGATCCTCGCCGGCCGCCAGGGGCCGCCCAGCGCTTCGCCCGACGCGGTGAAGGGGGTCGCGACCCCGACCCTGGTGATTCTCGGAGAGAAGGATGTCGTCGTGCCGCCTGGCGTGGGGCGGCGGCTCGCGGAGCTGATCCCCGGCGCCCGGCTGATCGCCTATCCCGACGCGGGCCACGTTCCCATGGAACAGATTCCCGACCAGTCGGCCCAGGATGTCCGGACCTTCATCGAGTCGCTGCCCGCAGCGAAAACTGCAGGGAAGTGACCCGCCGTTAACCAAACGGTTGCCATCCGGTCCTAACCTGCAAGCAAGAAGCAGGCCAAGGAGGCGGTTTTGGCGCTCGGCGCGCGTCTTGAGGTTCGTCAGGGACAGGGGCTGGTCATCACGCCCCAGCTGCAGCAGGCGATCAAGCTTCTGCAGCTGTCCAGCGTCGAGCTCGAGGCGTTCGTCGAAGACGAGCTTGAGCGAAATCCCCTGCTGGTGCGCGAGGATCCCCATCCTGAGGTCGAATCGGGGGAGGTGGAGCCGCAGCTCGACGAGACCTTCGCCGCAGACCGCATCCCCGACTCCGGCGCCGAATCCAGCCTCGACATCAGCCGCGAGGCCGAGGCCTCGCCCGGCGAGCGGGCCACGGGAGACCTTGGCTCCGACGAGGAGGCCGGCGGATCCGTGGACTGGAGCCGGGCGGGTCCCGGCGGATCGGGGTCCGAATCGGACGAGGACATCTCCCAGCGTCTGCCGGAGGCCAGGACGCTCCGGGAGCACCTGCTCGGGCAGCTGGCCGTCTCCGGCCTGGAAGGGGCCCGCCACGCCGCCGCCCTGGTGCTGGTCGACTCGGTGGACGACGGCGGCTACCTGCGGTGCGACATGGCCGAGACCGCCGGTCGCCTGGGCTGCGACGAAGCCTTCCTGGAGGCGGTGCTGGGGGTCCTGCAGGGGTTCGAGCCCACAGGGGTCTTCGCCCGGGACCTGCGCGAGTGCCTCCGCCTCCAGTTGCAGGAGCTCGATCGGTGCGACCCGGCCATGGTCGCCCTCCTCGACCACCTGGACCTTCTTGCGCGCCGCGACATGGCCGCCCTCAGGCGGGCCTGCGGGGTCGATGACGAAGACCTGAGGGACATGATCGCCGAGGTCCGGGCCCTGACCCCGCGGCCGGGGGCCGCCTTCGGGGGTGAGCCGACGGCGCCGGTGATTCCCGACGTCATGGTTCGTGAAGGGCCGGGCGGGCTCTGGAACGTGGAGCTGAACAGCGACACCCTGCCCAGGCTGCTGGTCGATCGCCGCTACTTCGCCCGGGTCTCGGCCGGCGCCCGGACCGACGCCGAGAAGGTCTTTGTCTCGGACTGCTACTCGCAGGCCAACTGGCTGCTCCGGTGCCTGGACCAGAGGGCGCGCACCATCCTCAAGGTCGCCTCGGAGATCGTCCGCCAGCAGGACGGCTTCCTCGCCTTCGGGGTGACCCACCTGAGGCCCCTCAACCTGCGCACGATCGCCGAGGCCATCGGCATGCACGAGTCCACCGTCAGCCGGGTGACCTCGAACAAGTACATCTCCACGCCGCGCGGAGTGTTCGAGCTCAAGTTCTTCTTCACCGCCGCCATCCCCTCGACAGGCGGCGGCGAGGCGCACTCCGCCGAGAGCGTCCGGCACCGGATCCGGCAGCTGATCGAGACGGAGCGCCCAGGCGCGGACGTCCACTCCGACGACCGGATCGTCGAGATCCTCAGGACCTCCGGGGTCGACATCGCCCGGCGGACGGTCGCCAAGTACCGGGAGGCGATGAGGATTCCCTCATCCACGGAGCGCCGCCGCCTCCAGGTGGTTACGGGCTGACCCGGAGTTGACTCCCCGGGGGCCGGGGCGCGTCCTGCGGCCATGAAGGTCCAGGTCACCGGCAAGCATGTCGACGTCGGGGCGGCTCTGCGGGAGCGGGTCGCCGACGAAATCAACCAATCCATCGGCAGGGTGTTCGAGCAGGGCGGCTCCGCCGACGTGGTGGTCAGCCGGGAGGGGCGCGCCTTCCGGGTGGACTGCTCGGTCCTGCTGGCCTCGGGCCAGCCCCTGGAGAGCCACGCCCTCGCCCCTGACGCCCATGCGGCCTTCAGCGCCGCCCTGCACAAGATCGAGTCCCGGGTCCGGCGCTACAAGCAGAGGCTCCGGAGCCATGCCCAGGCAGCGGCCGCGCGGCAGGCCGAGACCGCCGCCTATTTCGTGCTGCGGTCCCCGGACGACGCCACCGAGGAGGCCTGGGACGAAGCCGGTGACGCCGGCGACGCCGCGGGTCCGCCCAGCGCCCTGGTCATCGCCGAGACTGAAACGCCGGTCCGCGTCCTGACGGTTTCACGGGCGGTCCTGGAACTGGACTTGACGGACTCACAGACAATCGTGTTCAGGAACGCCGCACATGGCGGATTGTCCGTCGTGTATCGGCGGCCGGATGGCAACATCGGCTGGATCGATCCCGAGCGCACCCTGCCCGCCTCCCGGGGTGGTGGCGGCGCAACGGGCTGAGCGCCCCCCTTCGCCACTGCGGCGGGCGGAGGCCTTGCCGTCAGTGAGCGTGAGTCTTGCAGGACCGCCTTTCCATCGCCGACCTGATCGGGCCCAGCGCCGTGGCCGTGGGCTTTGGCGCCCGCACCGCCCGCCAGGTCATGAACCTCATCGCCGACAAGGCCGCCCAGAACTTCGACCTGGACGCGGCGGTGGTGCTGGCGGGGCTCCTCGAGCGCGAGCAGGCCGGCTCCACGGGACTGGGTCGCGGCGTCGCCGCCCCGCACGCCCGGGTGGATGGGCTGGAGCACAGCCGGGTGGTCGTGGTCCGGCTCGACCAGCCGATCCCCTTCGACGCCATCGACGGGCAGCCCGTGGACCTGTTCTTCGCCCTGCTGTCACCGGCCGAGTCGGGGGTCGAGCACCTTCGCGCCCTGGCCCGGATTTCCCGGCTGCTCCGGCGGGATGACCTCCGTGACCAGCTTCGGCGGGCCGCTGACGCGGACGCGGTCCGTTTTCTCCTCGCCCGGGGCGAGGCGGCGGCGGCCTGAGACCGCGGCCTCAGTGGACCGAGACGGGCGCCAGTTCGTGCGCCACGGCCGCCGCCATGGCGCTGTCGCGGTCGCCCAGGACGGCCAGTCGCTCGCCGTCCGCACGGTGCACCGCAAAGAGCACCTGGTCGGGATCCAGCGCGATACCGTCGATTCGGCCGGTCGGTGTGCTGGCCAGCACCTCGGCGGCGCGCACCGGACGGACATAGACCACATCGGGGGCGCCCAGGGCGGCGAAGGCCTCGGGGCTGAGCAGGGCGTTGAGGGGGGGCTTGGGGGCCGGGGTCATGTCGGGATCTCCTCTGGCCGCGGTCAGCCGGCCGACTGGATGGGAATGCGCCGGACCTGGCGCTCGGGTTCGGGCCGGCTCAGGTCCACGTGCAGGAGGCCGTGCTCCAGGAGCGCCCTGTCGACCTCCACCCCGTCCGCAAGGACGAAGCTGCGGATGAAGCTGCGCGAGGCGATGCCGCGGTGCAGGTAGGCGTCACCCTTGCCGCCGTCATCGCGCCGTCCGGCGATGGTCAGCTGGCGGTCCTCGAGGGTGATCTGGAGGGTCTCGGGGGTGAACCCCGCCACGGCGAGGGTGATCCTGAGGGCGCCGCCCCCGAGGTCCTCGACGTTGTAGGGCGGATAGCCCTCGGCGGCGGCCTTGGCCGCGCGCTCGATCTGGCTGCGGGTGTGCTCGAAGCCGAGGAGGAAGGGGCTGTCGAAAAGCAGTGTCCGGGTCATGGGAGTCCTTGGAGTGAAGCGACTCTGAAGCGGTCCGTCCGGTTCCGGCCCGTCCCGCCTCCGCACACATGTGGCGCGCCTGTCCCGTGCTTTCAATATCCGGCCCGCCGGGATCGCCCGGGCTTGCGCGCCGGCGACCGACGTCGCACCAAGGGCGCATGAGCGGATCCATGCCCTTCGCCGTCCACTATGTCGGGGACGGCTACTCCACGGACGCCAAGCTGATGGGCCGCCAGGCTGTCGGCAAGTCCCTGTTCCGCGCCCTCTCCCGGCGGTGGTCCGACGCCGACGTCTTCGGCTTCGGCCGGGGCGCCTCCCGGGCGATGATGGAGCACCTCCGCAGCGAGGGGTTCTCGGGCCGGCTGGTCTGGCGTGAGCAGGGCTCGGTCTCGCCGCCGCCCGGCTTCCCCGGCGCCGTCTATCATCCCGGCCCCCTCCCGACGGCCCTCGCCCACGACCGCAACCGCGAGGGCGCCGGCGCCTACAGCCTCTTCGGCGTGACCCACACCCTGTCGTCCCTCGGGGCGATGGACAGCCTTGGCGAGATGGCGGGCGCGCCCTTCCAGCCCTGGGACGCCCTGGTCTGCACCTCCACTGCGGCGGTCACCCTGGTCCGCAGCCTCATGGCCGAGCGTCGGGCCTGGCTGGCCGAGCACTATGGCGCCACCCGCTTCTCAGAGGTCGAGCTGCCCGTCATCCCCCTCGGGGTGGACGTGGCCGCCCAGGCCCGCCCCCCCGGCGAGATCGCCGCCGCCCGCCAGGCCCTGGGCCTGGCGCCCGACGAGGTGGCCTTCCTGTTCGCAGGCCGCCTCTCGTTCCACGCCAAGGCCAATCCGGCCCCGGTGTACATGGCCCTGGAACGGGCGGCGGCCGGCCGGCGGCTGGTGTGCATCGAGGCGGGCCAGTTCCACAACGAGGCCATAGCGGGATCCTACCGCGACGCCCAGGCGGCCCTGGCGCCTTCCGTGCGCTTCCTGCACGCCGAGGGCGGGGACGCCGCCGCCTACCGCCAGGCCTGGTGCGCCGCCGACGTCTTCGTCTCCATCTCCGACAACATCCAGGAGACTTTCGGGATCACCCCGGTTGAAGCCATGGCCTCGGGCCTGCCGGTTCTGGTCTCGGACTGGAACGGCTATCGCGACACGGTGCGGGATGGCCAGGACGGCTTCCGGATCCCGGTGACCGCCCCCCCCGAGGGCGGGGCCATCGACCTGGCCCTGCGCCATGCCCTGGGCCTGGACACCTACGACCGCTACATCGGCCAGTACAGCATGGCCACGGTCGCCGACCTGGGGGTCCTGGCCCGGCGGATGACGGAGCTGGCGGACAGTCCCGACCTGCGCGCCCGGATGGGCGCCTCGGGGCGGGGACGGGCCCGGGCCGAATACGACTGGCCCGTCATCCTCGACCGCTACCAGGCCCTGGCGGGCGAGCTTGGCCGGCTTCGGGCAGGGGCGCCGGGCGGGCGCGTCGACTGGCCCCTGCGGCCCGATCCCGCCCGCCTCTTTGGACACTTCCCGACGCGGCGGATGGCCCATGACTGGACGGTCCGCGCCCCGGCGGGACGGGAGACGGCCCTGGAGGACCTGCTGCAGCTGAGGATGACCGCCTATGTCCTCGATCCGGTCCGCCTGTCCCCGGACATGATCCGCGACCTGCACCGCCTCGCCCTTGCTGGCCCGCGCACCGTCGGTGATCTGATGGCCGCCGCGGGCGGGGGGGGCCGCAGCCGCCTGCGGGCCCTGCTCTGGCTGGCCAAGCTGGGGCTGGTGGACCTGGCGCCGCCGGCCTGAGCCGATCCGACTCGTCCCGGAAAGGCGAAGGCCCGCCGGGGTGTCCGGCGGGCCCTCATGGTGGAGCTAAGCGGAGTCGAACCGCTGACCTCTTGAATGCCATTCAAGCGCTCTACCAACTGAGCTATAGCCCCGAGGTCTCGGGTCCCCTCGGGGCCAGGGGCCCGTCCGGGAAGGCGCGGAAACTAGTCCGGCGGATCGCGGCGATCAACCCCGCCCGGGGGAAAAATCGCCGCCGCCGGTGGAACGACCCGCGTCAGTCGTCCGCCCCGCCCTCGCCGGGCAGGCCGTCGAGGTCGGCGTCGTCGAAATCATCTTCCTCATCCTCCAGGAAGGGCACGTCGCTGTCCTCGTCCTCGAGGTCCTCTTCCTCCTGGAAGGCGGCGAGGTCGTCCTCGGGCGGGGCGATGACCTCGCCATCCTCGTCGTCGACCACCAGGACCGGATCGTCCACGGCTGCGTCGAGTTCGGGAGTGACGGCTTCGTCCTCTTCCTCGTCCTCGGCCTCGACGCCGGTCTCGAGGACCTGGTCCTCGGCCTCGTCCTCGACCTCACGGCCAGCGGGCGCCGCACGGGCGCGGACGCGCCGGGTCCGGACGGCCTCGTCGGGATCAAAGTCGTGGCCGCACTTGGGGCAGTGCGCCGGTCGCCGGGTCAGGTCGTAGAATTTCGCCTGGCAGTTGGGGCAAATCTGCTTCGCGCCGAGTTCAGGAAGGGCCAATGGGCGGGCCTCTGGTCAGGTTGGGATTGAAGGCGGGCTCCCTTGCCATGCGGCGGCGCCACTGTCAAAAGCAAAGCCCTTCAGGCGCGCCTGTCCCGTTCCAACCCGCCCCGGAGCCGTTCCCAGCCATGTCCTCCTCCGGCCAGACGGCCGCCCTGCGCGCCCGGCGGAGCGGCCCCCTGCGCGGGCGGGTCCGGGCGCCCGGCGACAAGTCGGTCTCCCACCGCGCCCTGATCTTCGGCGCCCTCGCCCAGGGGGTCACCGAGATCGAGGGGCTGCTCGAGGGCGAGGATGTCCTGCGTTCCGCCGCCGCCATGCGCGCCTTCGGGGCCGGCGTCGAGGCCCTGGGCGACGGACGCTGGCGGGTGACGGGGCGCGGGGGCTTCGCAGAGCCGGCCGACGTGATCGACTGCGGCAACGCCGGCACCGGGGTCCGGCTCATCCTGGGTGCGGCGTCCGGCTTCGACCTCGCGGCCACCTTCACCGGCGACGAGTCCCTGCGCGGGCGGCCCATGAACCGCGTGATGAAGCCCCTGGCCGAGATGGGCGCGCGTTTCCTCCACCGCTCGGGCGGCCGCCTGCCCCTGACGGTCCGCGGCGGCGGGCTGGAGGCGATCTCCTACCGGCTCCCCGAGCCCTCCGCCCAGGTCAAGTCCGCTGTCCTGCTGGCCGGCCTCAACGCCCGGGGCGAGACGGTGGTGATCGAGCCCGAGCCGACCCGGGACCACACCGAGCGCATGCTCCGGGGCTTCGGCGCCGAAGTGATCGTCGAGGACCTGCCGGACGGCCGGCGGATCACGCTTCCCGGCGGCCAGTCCCTGTCGGCGACGCGGATCCGGACGCCGGGCGATCCGTCCTCGGCGGCCTTCCCCCTGGTCGCGGCCCTCATCACCCCCGGGTCTGAGGTGACGGTCGAGGGCGTCCTCCTCAATCCCCTGCGCACCGGACTCCTGACGACCCTGCAGGACATGGGGGCGGACCTGGTGGTCACCGGCGTCCGGGATGAGGGCGGCGAGCCCGTGGGCGATGTCACCGCCCGCCACTCCGCACTGAGGGGCGTCGACGTGCCGGCGGCGCGCGCACCATCGATGATCGACGAGTATCCGGTCCTGGCGGTCGCCGCCGCCTTCGCCGAGGGCGTGACCCGCATGCGCGGCATCGGCGAGATGCGGGTCAAGGAGAGCGACCGGATCGCCCTGATGGCCGCCGGCCTGTCCGCCTGCGGCCTCGCCGTCGAGGAGGAGCCCGAGGGCCTCATCGTGACCGGCGCCGGGGCCAACCGCCCACCCCTCGGCGGGGCCGGCGTCATCACCCGCGGCGACCACCGGATCGCCATGTCGCACCTTGTCCTGGGGCTGGCGTCGGACTCCCCGGTCCGGGTCGACGAGCCCGGCATGATCGCCACCAGCTTCCCGGGATTCGTCGACATGATGCGCGGCCTCGGCGGCGACATCTCGGCGGCATGACCCCCGGGCTTGTCATCGCCGTCGACGGTCCGGCCGCCTCGGGCAAGGGCGCCGTCGCAGCCCGCCTGGGGCAGGCCTACGGGCTTCCCGTGCTGGACACGGGCCTCCTGTACCGAGCCGTCGGCGTGGCCGCCTCCCGGGTCGGCGCCGACCCCGACGACCCCGCCGCCGCCGCCGCTGTCGCAGGGCGGATCGACCTCATGGCCCTCGACGATCCCGCGTTCCGAACGCGGGAAGCGGGCGAACTGGCCAGCCGGGTGGCGGTGCATCCTGGGGTCCGGGCGGCCCTGAACGCCGCCCAGGTGGGCTTCGCCCGCCGGGCCGGCGGGGCGGTCCTGGATGGCCGCGACATCGGCACGGTCATCGCCCCCTGGGCCCCGGCCAAGCTGTTCGTGACCGCCCGGCCCGAGGTCCGCGCCGAACGCCGCTGGCGGCAACTGGTCGGCCAGGGGGAGGGCGTAACCCTGGCCGAGGTGCTCGAGGACATCCGCCGCCGCGACGCCCGGGACGGCGGCCGCGCCGACGCCCCCCTGGCCCGTGCGCCCGACGCGGTCTTGCTGGACACGTCCGAAATGACTATAGACCTCGCCGCCGATGCGGCCCGCCGCATTGTCGAGGCGGCGCGCGCCAACCGGGCCTGATCCGGACGGCAAATCCCATCGCGTCTTTCCCTCCCAGGCCGCGGGCGTTCACCGGCGCGGGATTCCGCGCCTTCGGTTTCACCTCCAACCCGACTTTCGGGAACCCGTCCGCCTGACTGGCGGCGCGTCTCCGGGTCCTATCGACTGATGAAAGAACACCATGGCTGATGATGCTGGCCTGAACCCTTCCCGCGATGACTTCGCGGCCCTCCTGAACGAGTCCCTCGGCGGACGCGACTTCATGGAAGGCCAGGTGGTCAAGGGCAAGGTCGTGGGCCTCGAGAAGGACTTCGCGATCATCGACGTGGGCCTCAAGACCGAGGGCCGCGTCTCCATCAAGGAATTCGGCGCCGGCGAAGAGGGCCAGGCCCCGCTGGCCGTGGGCGACACCGTCGAGGTCTTCCTCGAGCGCGTCGAGAACGCCCTCGGCGAGGCCGTGATCAGCCGCGAGAAGGCCCGCCGCGAGGAGGCCTGGACCCGCCTTGAGGGCGTCCACGCCCGCAACGAGCCCGTCATGGGCGCCATCGTCGGCCGCGTGAAGGGCGGCTTCACCGTCGACCTCGGCGGCGCCTCGGCCTTCCTGCCCGGCTCTCAGGTCGACATCCGCCCGGTCCGCGACGTCGGCCCGCTGATGGGCAAGGAACAGCCTTTCGCCATCCTCAAGATGGACCGTCCGCGGGGCAACATCGTCGTCTCCCGCCGGGCCATCCTCGAG
>CAIMLY010000314.1 GCA_903842425.1 uncultured Alphaproteobacteria bacterium
ATTTCATTCACGTTTTAAGTGGTGGCTGAGGGCGGGATCGAACCGCCGACCTGTGCGTTATGAATGCACCGCTCTAACCATCTGAGCTACCCAGCCGCCGGGCCTTTCGGCGAGGGGCGGTTTATAGGGTCTGGCGCGGCGCGCTTCAAGCCGCTTGGGAAGCGGGGCGTGGCTTGCTAGGGTCGCCCCTGCGATGAGCGTCCTGCATCTCCTGGGAACGGCCGGCGAAGGCGGCGCGGAGACCTATTTCGTCGACCTGGTCACGGCCCTGTCCGGGGCCGGCGTGGCGCAGGCGGCGGCCCTGCGCGCCAATCCCCGCCGGCAGGCGGCCCTGGCGGCGGCCGGCGTCCCGACCCGGGTCCTGAGGTTCGGCGGACCGCTCGACGTCCTCACCACACCCCTGGCCGGGCGGTTCGCCCGCCGCTCCGGGACCGGCCTCGCCCTCGCCTGGATGAACCGCGCCGCCCGGCACGCGCCGAAGGGGCCCTGGGCCCGGGTCGGCCGGCTGGGGGGCTATTACAACCTCAAGTACTATCGCGGCTTCGACGCCCTGGTGGCCAACACCGAGGACATCGCCGACTGGATCGTCGCCCAGGGCTGGCCGGCGGGCCGGGTCCGCTGCATCCCGAACTTCGCCGCCCCCGTCGCCGACGCCCGGCCGGTGGACCGGGCCAGCCTCGACACGCCCGGGGACGCGCCCCTGCTCCTGGCCATGGGCCGGCTGCACGAGGCCAAGGCCCATGACGTGGCCCTGGAGGCCCTGGTTCGCCTGCCCGACGCCGTCCTGTGGATCGCCGGCGCCGGCCCGGAGGAGGCGCGGCTGAAGGCCCTGGCCGAGGGGCTGGGCCTGTCCCCGCGGGTCCGCTTCCTGGGCTGGCGCACCGACGCCTCGGCCCTCTACCGCACCGCCGACCTCTGCCTCTTTCCCTCGCGGTACGAGCCCCTGGGCAACGTGGTCATCCAGGCCTGGGCCCACGGCCTGCCCGTGGTGGCCGCGGCTTCCACCGGCCCGGCGGCCCTGATCCGCGACGGGCAGGACGGGCGCCTGGTCCCCGTGGACGATCCCGCCGCCCTGGCGGACGCCGCCCGCGCCCTGCTGGACGATCCCGCCGCCCGCGCCCGGCTGGCCCGGGCAGGCCTCGCCCGGGTGGCCGGGGAGTTCTCTCCCGACGCCGTCGTCGCCCGCTGGCGCGAGCTCTTCGCCGAGTACGGGGCGGGCTGATGTGCGGCATCGCCGGCGTGCTGAATGGCGAGCGCCTCGCCGCCGACCTGATCGCCGCCCTGGCGCACCGGGGGCCGGACGGCATCCGCACCGAGACCCTGCCGGGCGCCTCCCTGGCCCACGCCCGGCTGTCCATCATCGACCTGGAGGGGGGCTGGCAGCCCCTGCACGCCGCCGGCTCCGTGGTGGTGGGCAATGGCGAGATCTACAACTACCTGGAACTGGCCGAGGACCATGGCCTCGGCCCCCTCCTGGCCACGGGCTCGGACTTCGAGCCCCTGCTGCACCTCTACGCCCGGGAGGGGCCCGACGCCTTCCGGCGGCTTCGCGGCATGTTCGCCTTCTGCCTGGTGGGCGGCGACGGCCGCACCTGGCTCGTCCGAGACCCCTTCGGCATCAAGCCCCTCTACATCCTGGAGCGCGACGGGGCGGTGATCTTCGCCTCCGAGCCCCGGGCCTTCCTCGCCGCCGGCCTCATAGACCCGGTGATGGACGCGGCGGCGGCGGAGGACCTGCTTGGCCTGTCCTACACCACGGGAGAGGCGACCATCTTCCCGGCCCTGCGTCGCCTGGCGCCCGGGGAAATCCTGGAGGTCACTCCTGCCGGGCTTGTCCCGCACGGGACCCGGCCCTGCCTGCCCGCCCGTGCGCCACGGCGGGAGACGGACGAGGCCGCCCTCGTCGACCAGCTGGACGGCGTGCTTGAGGACAGCGTCCGGGTGCACCAGCGGTCCGACGTCCCCTTCGGCCTCTTCCTGTCCGGGGGGATCGACAGCGCCGTCATCGCCACCCTGATGGCCCGGCTGGCGGAGCGGCCGGTCACCGCCTTCACCTGCGGCTTCGATGTCGAGGGCGCGGCGGACGAGCGGGCCCAGGCCGAGCGCGTGGCCCGGGCCCTCGACCTGGACTGGCGCGAGGTGCGCTTTGACGAGACGGAGTTCTGGCGACTGCTGCCGCGGGTGGCCCTGGCCCTCGATGACCCCACGGCGGACTACGCCGCCCTGCCGACCTACCGGCTGGCGGAGGCGGCGCGGGACTCCCTGCGCGTGGTTCTGACCGGGGAGGGGGGCGACGAGCTGTTCGGCGGCTACGGCCGCTATCGCCGGGCCCTGCGGCCCGCCCTGCTGGGCGGCCGCCCGGCCGAGCCGCGCCCGGAGCGGCCGGAGGTCCTGGCCCGCTGGCGCGAGGCGGGCCGCCCGCCCCGGGGCCTGTCGCGCCTGCAGGCCGCGCAGTGGTCGGACACCGCGACCTGGCTGCCCAACGACCTCTTGATCAAGCTCGACCGCTGCCTGATGGCCAACGGGCTGGAGGGCCGCACCCCCTTCCTCGACCCCGAGGTGGCAGACTTCGCCTTCACCCTGCCCGACCGGTTCAAGGTGCGCGGCCGGTTCGGGAAGTATCTCCTCAGGGCCTGGCTGGCGCACGCCTGCCCGGCCGCCGCCCCCTGGGCCCGCAAGCAGGGCTTCACCGTGCCCGTCGACGCCTGGATCGCCCCCCGCGCGGC
>CAIMLY010000315.1 GCA_903842425.1 uncultured Alphaproteobacteria bacterium
ATGTACGATCTCCTGCTGCGGGATGGCGGGCGCGAGCTCTTCTATCAGCCCCTCGGCGGCTACCAGACCTACAACTTCGACTTCTTCCGTAAGAACATGCAGCACCCCAACGTGCTGTTCGGCCTGTCGGACGGCGGCGCCCACTGCGGGGTCATCGCCGACGCCGGCATGCCGACCTTCATCCTGACCCACTGGGCCCGAGACCGGGTGAAGGGCGAACAGTTCCCCCTGGAGTTCCTGGTCCGCAAGCTGACCAGCGACACCGCCCGGGCCTACGGCCTGAATGACCGCGGACGGCTCGAGCCGGGCCTCATGGCCGACCTCAACGTCATCGACTTCCAGGCCCTGCGCCAGTTCCGGCCGGAGTCGATCTACGACCTGCCCGCCGGCGGCCGCCGTCTGGTCCAGCGGGCAGAAGGCTACCGCTACACGATCAAGTCCGGCCAGGTGACCTTCGAGAACGGCCAGCACACCGGCGCCCTCCCTGGCGGCCTGGTCCGTGGCGGCCGCGAGGCGGTGATCCTGCCGATGGCGGCGGAGTAAACCTGCGCGGCGCGGCATCATCCTGTCATCCCGGGGCGCCAGGCTCCGCGTCCCGGAAACGGAGACAGAGCATGATCCAACGTCAGACTGAAGGCCGGGGGGTCGATCCCCGAGCCTGGGCCTTCCTGCTGGGGCTCCTGTGCCTGCTGGGCTCACCCGGCGGCGCCCGTGCGGCTCCCCCGTCCCCGCCGGCGGCGGCGGCCCCGCGCGAGATCGAGCTCAGCGGCGTGATCACCCGGGGGGATCACGAGACCTATGTCGAGGTCCCCTTTTCCGTGCCGGAGGACACCGAGCGGCTGACCGTGACCTTCGAGTACGACCGGGCGAACAGGACCGTGATCGACCTCGGGATCCGTGATCCGAACGGCTTTCGCGGCTGGAGCGGCGGCAACAGGTCGACCTTCACCCTGGCCAGCAGCGACGCCACCTCCGCCTACATCCCGGGGTTCCTTCCCCCGGGCGAATGGCGGCTGATCCTTGGGGTCCCCAATATCCGGAAGGGGGCCACGGCGTCCTGGAGCGCCCGGGTCCGCCTCGACCCGCGAGGGGCGCCATCGCCGGGATCGGCCTTCCAGGAGGGCGTGGTCCGGAGAGGGCCGGGCTGGTACCGGGGCGACCTTCACACCCATTCCGGCCACAGCGACGGCAGCTGCGACAGCCTCGCCGGGCGCCGGGTCCCCTGCCCCGTCTTCCGGACGCTGGAGGCGGCCCGGGCGGCGGGACTGGATTTCATCGCCCTGACCGAGCACAACTCGACATCCGTCTATCCTGAGCTCCGGGCACTTCAGGCCTACTACGACACCCTCCTGGTCCTGCCGGGGCGGGAGATCACGACCTTCCAGGGTCACGCCAACGTCTTCGGCGTGACCAGCCCCTTGCCCTTCCAGCTGGGATACCCGCGTGCGCCGACCCTCGACGCCCTGCTGGATGCGGTTGCGTCCGAGGGCGGGATCGTGTCGATCAACCATCCGGGCATGCCCTCCGGCGAACTCTGCATGGG
>CAIMLY010000316.1 GCA_903842425.1 uncultured Alphaproteobacteria bacterium
GCCGGCGGGGGAAGGTGGCCTTGGCGATCTCGACGTAGCGGGCCTGGCTGTCGTCCACCCGGGCGGCCCGGCCCAGGGCCGTGGCGGGCGCCAGGTCCTCGGACAGGGACTGGCCCATCAGGGCCTCGATCTCCAGCTCCCGGGCGTCGGACAGCTTGTAGCCGTCCGGCCCGAACAGCTTGATGCCGTTGTCGGTCCAGGGATTGTGCGAGGCCGAGATCATCACGCCCAGGTCGGCCCGCAGGGAGCGGGTCATCATGGCCACGCCGGGGGTCGGCATGGGGCCCAGCAGGCGCACGTCCATGCCGGCGCTGGTGAAGCCCGCCACCAGGGCCGGCTCGACCATGTAGCCCGACAGGCGGGTGTCCTTGCCGATCACCACCATGTGCCGGCGCTCCTCGCGCGAGCGGAACAGCCTGCCCGCCGCAAGGCCGACCCGCAGGGCCACCTCGGCGGTCATGGGGTGGGTGTTGGCCTCGCCGCGGATACCGTCGGTGCCGAAAAAGGCGCGTTTGCTCATGGGGCCTTCCGAAGCTTTCGCCAGAGTGGGGCCGGAATTCGAAACGATTCGAAACCGGGATTTAGTCGACGCCGCCGGCGCGGGTGCTAAACCCGGCCCGTCCCTGCAGTCTAGCCCCTCACCGGGGCCGGCGGGAAGGGACGCCGGAAGGAAGGACCAGGCCATGTGCGGCATCATCGGCATCGTCGGAAAGGCGCCCGTCCAGGAGCGCCTGATCGAGACCCTGCGGCGGCTCGAATACCGCGGCTATGATTCCGCGGGCGTGGCCATGGTGGAGGGCGGCCAGGTCGGCCGGCGGCGGGCCCGGGGCAAGATCCGGGCGCTGGAGGAGGTCCTGCGCGAGCAGCCCCTCGACGGCCTGACCGGCGTCGGCCACACCCGCTGGGCGACCCACGGCGCCCCCTCCGAGACCAACGCCCACCCGCAACGGGCGGGGCGGGTGACCCTGGTGCACAACGGCATCATCGAGAACTTCGCCGAGCTGAAGGCCGAGCTGGCCGCCGAGGGCCGCACCTTCGAGAGCGAGACCGACACAGAGGTCATTCCCCACCTCATCGACCGGGCCCTGGCGGGGGGCGCCACGCCCCTCGACGCCCTGAAGCAGACCCTCGACCGCCTGCGCGGCGCCTTCGCCCTGGCCGTCCTCATCGAGGGCGAGGACGAGCTGATCCTCGGCGCCCGGCGCGGCAGTCCCCTGGTGGTCGGCTATGGCGACGGCGAGATGTACCTGGGCAGCGACGCCCTGGCGGTCGGCCCCATGACCAGCCGGATCGCCTACCTCGACGAGGGCGACTTCGTGGCCATCGACCGGACCACGGCGCGAATCTTCGATTCGGAAGGCCGGCCGGTCACCCGGCAGATCCGCATCATCCCCCCGGCCGCCGCCCTGGTGGAGAAGGGCAACTACCGGCACTTCATGGAAAAGGAGATCCATGACCAGCCGGGCGCGTGCCAGCACACCCTGTCGGCCTATCTCGACCCCGTCACCGGGCGGGCGCGGGCGCCGGGCGGCCTGGACTTCGCCCTGGTGGACCGGATCCAGATCGTCGCCTGCGGCACGGCCTATTACGCCGGCCTGATCAGCCGCTACCTGTTCGAATCCCTGGCCCGGATCCCGGTCGACATCGACGTGGCCTCCGAGTTCCGCTACCGCGCCCCGCCCGTCCGCAAGGGTACGCTCTGCATCGTCGTCTCCCAGTCGGGCGAGACCGCCGACACCCTGGCGGCCCTGCGCTGGTGCCGCGACCAGGGCCTGGGCACCGCCGCCGTGGTCAACGTCCACACCAGCACCATGGCCCGCGAGGCCGACATCCTGTTGCCCACTCACGCCGGGCCCGAGATCGGCGTGGCCTCCACCAAGGCCTTCACCAGCCAGGTGGCCGCCCTCACCGCCCTGGCCGTCGCCGCGGCGTCCGCCAAGGGCCGGATCGACGCCGCCGAGGAGGCCCGCCTGACCCGGCTGCTGCTGGAGGCGCCGCGCCTGATCTCCGGCGCCATGGCCCTCGAGGACCAGATCCGCGCCCTGGCGCCCGAACTCGCCAAGGCCCGGGACGTGCTCTACTTCGGCCGCGGGGTCATGTCGGCCCTGGCCCTGGAGGGCGCCCTCAAGCTCAAGGAAATCAGCTACATCCACGCCGAGGGCTACCCCGCCGGCGAGCTGAAGCACGGCCCCATCGCCCTGATCGACGAGGCGACGCCGGTCATCGTCCTGGCCCCCTCCGACGCCCTCTTCGAGAAGACCGTCTCCAACACCGCCGAGGTCATGGCCCGGGGCGGCCCGGTCATCTTCATCACGGACGAGGAGGGCGCCCGCCGCGCCCCGGCCGGGGTCCGCCTGGTCGTCACCCCCGGCTGCGACGACATCGTCGCCCCCCTGGTCTACGCCGTCCCCATCCAGATGCTGGCCTACTATGTCGCCGTCCAGAAGGGCGCCGACGTCGACCAGCCCCGCAACCTCGCCAAGTCGGTGACGGTGGAATTGGGGGCGCCCGGATGTACCTTCCCGACGTCTTCGAGGAGACCCGCCCCGAGGTCCTGTGGGACCTGGTGGCGCGCCATCCCCTGGGCCTGCTGGTCACCGCCGGGCCGGAGGGGCCCATGGCCTCGCCCCTGCCCTTCCTGGTCGCCGAGGTGGAGGGGCGGCTGCGGCTCACCTGCCACCTCGCCCGGCCCAACCCCCACCTGGAGGCCCTCGCCGGGGCCCGGGACTGCCTGGTGGTCTTCCAGGGGGCGGAGGCCTACGTGACCCCGTCCTGGTATCCCTCCAAGGCCGAGACCGAGCGCGTCACCCCGACCTGGAACTACGAGATGGTCCAGGTGCGCGGCGTCCCGACCCTGCGGCCCGAGCGCGACTGGCTCGCGGCCCACGTCGCCGCCCTGACGGGGGCGCAGGAGTCCCGCCGGCCGGCGCCCTGGGCGCCGTCGGACGCCCCCGCCGACTACATCGAGTCCATGTTGCGGGGCATTGTCGGCCTTGAGATCGAGATCACCGAAATCCGCGGCAAGTGGAAGATGAGCCAGAACCGCCTGGCCGAGGACGCGGACGGCGCGGCCCGGGGCCTCGCTGACCCCGAAGACCCACACCACGACCCGCACGTCGCGGCCCTGGTCGCAGAGCGCCTGGCCGACCGCCGCGCGCCGTGACCCTCCGTCGCTTCCAGCAGATCGACGTCTTCGCCTCGGGGCCGCTGAACGGCAATCC
>CAIMLY010000317.1 GCA_903842425.1 uncultured Alphaproteobacteria bacterium
CGGTCCGCGGCGTCTCCCTCGAGGTCCGCCCCGGCGAGACCCTGGGCGTGGTCGGCGAGAGCGGCTCGGGCAAGAGCCAGACCTTCATGGCGGTCATGGGCCTGCTGGCCCCGAACGGTCGGGCGACGGGGTCGGTGCGGTTCGAGGGCCAGGAGATTCTCGGCGCTTCCAAGCGGGTGCTCAACGGCGTCCGGGGCGGCGGCATGGGCATGATCTTCCAGGACCCGCTGACCGCCCTGACCCCGCACCTGAAGGTCGGCGACCAGCTGGGCGAACCCCTGCGCCGGGCCCGTGGGCTGTCGGCGCGCGACGCCCGGGCCGAGGCCCTGCGCTGGCTGGAGCGGGTTCGGATTCCCGACGCCGCCCGCCGTCTTGACCAGTACCCGCACGAGCTGTCCGGGGGCATGCGCCAGAGGGTGATGATCGCCGGCGCCATGGCCTGTTCGCCTCGCCTCCTGATCGCCGACGAGCCCACCACGGCCCTCGACGTCACCGTCCAGGCCGAGATCCTCGACCTGATGGAGGAACTGGCCCGGGAGAGCGGGACGGGGCTGGTCCTGATCACCCACGACATGGGCGTGGTGGCGCGCCTCGCCGACCGGGTCTGCGTGATGAAGGACGGGGCCTATGTGGAAGCCGGCCCCGCCGCCCAGGTCTTCGCCCCTCCGCAGACCGACTACGCCCGCAACCTGCTGGAGGCTGCGCCGCGGCTGGACCGTCCCGACCGCGGGGGGCGTCCCGCCCCGTCGCCCGTCCCCGCCGACGCCCCCCTCGCGGTGGAGGCGAAGGACGTGAAGGTCTGGTTCCCCGTCCGCCAGGGCCTGCTGGGCCGCAGGGCCGAGCTGCGGGCCGTGGACGGGGTCAGCCTGGAGATCCGCCAGGGCGAGACCCTGGGCGTGGTGGGCGAGAGCGGCTGCGGCAAGTCCACCCTGTCCCGGGCGGTGCTGCGCCTGATCCCCCGTACCGGAGGCGCGGTCACCGTGCTGGGCCGGGACATCCCCGACACCGACCGCGAGGCCCTGCGCGCCGCGCGCCGGGACCTGCAGATCGTCTTCCAGGACCCCCTCGCCAGCCTCGATCCCCGCATGCCGGTGGGCGATTCCATCGCAGAGCCCCTGGGCGTCTTCCGGCCCGAGCTCGACCGGCGGGGCCGGGAGGCCGCGGTCCGCGCCATGATGGAGCGGGTGGGCCTGTCCGGGGACCTGATCAACCGTTATCCGCACGAGCTGTCCGGCGGCCAGAACCAGAGGGTCGGCATCGCCCGGGCCATGATCCTGCGGCCCCGTGTGGTGGTCTGCGACGAGGCGGTCTCGGCCCTCGACGTGTCGATCCGCGCCCAGATCATCGACCTGCTGATCGATCTTCAGCACGAGTTCGGCATGGCGATGATGTTCATCAGCCACGACCTTGCCGTGGTGCGGGAGATCAGCCACCGGGTCATGGTGCTCTATCTGGGGCGCGTGGTGGAGCTGGCGCCGGCGGACCGGATCTTCGCGGACGCGCGGCATCCCTACACCCGGGCCCTCCTGTCCGCGGCCCTGATCCCCGACCCGGCCGTGGAGCGGAGCCGGCCCCGGGTGCGCCTGACCGGGGAGCTTCCCAGTCCCCTCGACCCGGAGGGCGCCCTGCGGTTCCTGCCCTCGCGCCGGGGCCAGAGCCCGGTCTACCGGCCCCGGCTGGAGACCGTCGCCCCCGGCCACTGGGTCAGTGAGTTCGATCCGCCCGGCTGAACCTGCCGGCGGCGGTGCTTTCCCTTTTCCGGCGGAGCGACTAGGGAAGTGGCCCTGAAAGCCGCAGGTCCGACATGAGCCTCTCCCTCGCCGATGTCCGCGCCGCCGCCGAGCGTATCGCCGGCCGGGTCGAGCGCACCCCCATGCGCCGGTCGCAGACCCTCTCGGAGATCACCGGGGCCGAGGTCTGGGTGAAGTTCGAGAACCTTCAGTTCACCGCCGCCTACAAGGAGCGCGGCGCCCTCAACACCCTGCTCCAGCTGTCGGACAACGAGTCCCGGCGGGGCGTCATCGCCGCCTCGGCGGGCAATCACAGCCAGGGCCTGGCCTACCACGCCGCCCGGCTGGGCATTCCCGTGACCATCGTCATGCCGCGCTCGACCCCCTTCGTGAAGGTGCAGCAGACCCGGGCGTTTGGCGCCGAGGTGGTCCAGGATGGCGACACCTACGATGAGTCCGCGGCCATCGCGCGGAAGCTCTGCGATGAGCGCGAGCTGACCTTCGTCCACCCGTTCGATGACCTGAAGGTCATGGCCGGCCAGGGCACGGTGGCCCTGGAGATGTTCGAGGAGCAGCCGGACATCGAGGTCCTGCCCGTGCCCATCGGCGGCGGCGGCCTGATCGCCGGCTGCGCAACCGTGGCCAAGTCCATCAACCCGAACTGCCGGGTGATCGGCGTCGAGCCGGCCATGTATCCGTCCTTCACGGCGCGCATGCAGGGCATCGAGGCCGTCACCGGCGGGGCGACCATCGCCGAGGGCATCGCCGTCAAGCGGGTCGGCGACCTGACCTACGGGGTCGCCCGCCCCCTGATCGACGAGGTCCTGCTGCTCGAGGAGCCCTTTCTCGAGCAAGCCGTGGCCCTGTTCTGCAACGTGGAGAAGACGGTCGCCGAGGGCGCCGGCGCCGCGGCCCTGGCCGCTCTCCTGGCCTATCCGGACCGGTTCCAGGGCAGGAAGGTCGGGGTGATCCTCTGCGGCGGCAACATCGACACCCGCCTTCTCGCCTCGGTCCTCACCCGCCAGCTGGTCCGGGACCAGCGCCTCGTTTCACTTCGGATCATCGGAGACGACCGCCCGGGCCTGCTGGCCAATGTCTCGGCCCTGATCGGCCAGATGGGCGCCAACATCGTCGAGGTGGCCCACAACCGCCTGGCCCTCGACGTGCCGGCCAAGGGTGCGGAGTTCGACATCATGATCGAGACCCGCGACGCCCGGCACACCGAGGAAATCATGGAGGCCCTCAGGGCCCGGGGCTATCCGCCCCGCGCGGTCTGAAGGAGACCTGGATGCGCCTCGCCCTCATCGCCCTGGCCGCCGGCCTGTCCCTGCTCGCCGCCTGCCAGAGGGGCCCGGACCCCAAGGTGCTGGCCGCCAACGCCGAGGCCGGCAAGGCCTTCCTGGCGAAGAACGCCTCGGAGGCGGGGGTCCGGACCCTGCCCTCGGGCCTGCAGTACCTGGTGGTCCGTTCCGGCCCCGCCGACGGCGTCCGGCCCCTGCCCGGCGACCAGGTCAAGGTCCACTACGAGGGCAAGCTCCTGTCCGGCGAGGTCTTCGACAGTTCCTACGACCGCGGCGTCCCGGCGGTCATGCCCCTGGACGGCCTGATCCCCGGCTGGGTCGAGGCCCTGCAGCTGATGCGTCCCGGCGACGAGTGGCGGATCTTCGTCCCGGCCGACCTCGGCTATGGCGAGGAGGGCGGCGGCCCCATCCCGCCCGGCGCGACCCTGGTCTTCCGGATCGAGCTCCTGGATTCGCTACCCGGCCCCCGGCGCGTCTCAGGCGGCTGAGTCGCCGCTTCGGCGCGGGTGACGGATCACGACCCGCCGGCCGAGGAGGTCGACGGGATTCCAGGTCATGGCCCTGGCGATGTCCCAGGAGGAAGCCCTTCGGGTCGCCTGTGTGCGTCGGCGGGCGGCGAAGGCCGCAGGCAGGTCGGCGAGGGCCGCCCGGGCGCCCTTCAGGTTGGGTCCCAGCCGCCCCTGTCCCGCCAGCCTCAGGAACAGCACGGTGGTGGCCAGGGCGTGGAGGGGCAGGGTCAGCCAGAAGAGGACGGGCGGGGTGTCCTTGATGAAGACCCGGATCCGGTTTCGCGCCCCGTGGAAGCTGGCGAAGTCGGATCCCGCCCCGCCGGTGGAGGCTGAGCCGACATGGTCGACCACGGCGTCGGGGATGACCCTGCAGGCGCCGCCGGCCAGCCGGATGCGGTAGCCCAGGTCGACGTCCTCGCAGTACATGAAGAGGTCCTCGTCGAAGCCGCCCAGGGCCTCGAACAGGGACCGGCGGATCAACATGGCGCCTCCGCAGGCCGAGAAGCATTCGCCCTCCGCCACCGGGCCGGGATCGGCCAGGCCGTAGCCGCCGCGATAGGGGATGCCGGGCAGGCTCATCACGTCGCCCAGGCCGTCCAGCCGCCCGGTCTCGCCGGCCATGGCCTGCCGGCAGCCGAAGCACTCCACCCCCGGACTGCGCGCGGCGCCCGCCAGGAGGCGCTCCAGCCAGTCGGGAGCGGCGAAGGCGTCGGGGTTGATGAGGGCCAGCCAGTCGCCCCTCGCCTGCCGGGCGCCGAGGTTGACGCCGGCGGCGAAGCCCAGGTTGGCGCCGGCCGCAATGAGACGCACCTGCGGCAGGGCCTGCGCCGCCGCCTGGGGCGCGCCGTCGGTGGAGGCGTTGTCGACCAGCAGGATCTCGAGGGGCCGCACGGTCTGGGCGGCGATGGCTGACAGGCAGCGGGTGAGGTCCTCGCCCGACTGCCAGGCGACGACAATCACGCTGACCGGGCCGCCCGCGGGCGTGTCAGGGTTGTCTTTCGCCGCGTCCCGCGCCATGCCTCGCACCCTTCGCGGCCCCGCCGCCCGCTCACGGGAGCCCCATGACGACCGTATCGCCCCTGGCCCTTCCCGAGGTCCTGCTTATCACGCCGCGCCGCCATGGCGATGCACGGGGATGGTTCTCCGAGACCTGGAGCCGCAGGACGCTGGCCGCCGCCGGCCTCGACGCCGACTTCATCCAGGACAACCAGGCCTTCAACGCCCGGGCGGGCACGGTCCGGGGCCTTCACTTCCAGGCCGCGCCTCACCCGCAGGCCAAGCTGGTCCGGGTTCTGGCGGGGGCCATCCTCGATGTGGCCGTGGATATCCGCCCGGGCTCGCCCACCCGGGGGCGCTGGGTCTCGGCCCGGCTGACGGCTGAGGGGGGCGAGCAGCTGTTCGTGCCGCGCGGCTTCGCCCACGGCTACTGCACCCTCTGCGACGACGTCATGCTGGCCTACAAGGTGGATGGCGACTACGCCCCCCAGACCGAGGGCGGGGTGATCTGGAACGATCCGGACCTGGCCATCGACTGGCCAGTCGGCGCCGACGCCGCCATCCTCTCCGACAAGGACCGCCTCCTGCCCCGGCTGGCCGACCTTCCCGATCCCGCCTTCTGAGCCCCGCTGCCCGGCCATGTCCCAAGACCATGAACTGCTCACCCTCCTCGACCTGGAGGCCCTGGACACCGATCTCTTCCGGGGGTTCAACCCGCCCTTCGAGACCCGCCGGATCTATGGCGGCCAGGTGGTGGCCCAGTCCCTCGCGGCGGCCTACCGGACGATCGAGGACCGGGTCTGCCACTCCCTCCACTGCTATTTCATCCGCCCCGGGAACCCCAAGCTCCCCATCCTGTTCCAGGTTGACCGGGCCCGGGACGGCGGGTCGTTCAGCGTGCGCCGGGTGGTGGCGGTCCAGAACGGCAAGCAGATCTTCAACCTGGCGGCCTCCTTCCAGGTCCCCGAGACCGGCTTCGAGCACCAGCTGCCCATGCCCGAGGCCCCGCCGCCGGAAGCCCTGAAGAACGAGGAGGAGCTGCGGGCCGAGGCCGGCCTCGATCCCGCCTCCCGGCGGGTCTGGCCCGTGGAGCTCAAGCCCTGCGACCCTGTCCCCCACGGCGTCACCGGCGTCCGCGAGCCTATCGACATGTGCTGGTTCCGCACCCGCCTGCCGCTGGGCGACGACGTCGCCGTCAACCAGTGCGCCCTGGCCTATGGCTCGGACATGACCCTGATGGACGCTTCCCTGCGCCCGCACGGGGTCGACTGGGACAGCGGGCGACTGCAGGCGGCCAGCCTCGACCACGCCATGTGGTTCCACCAGTCCACGGACTTCCACGAGTGGCACCTGTTCGTCCAGGACAGCCCCTCGGCCTCCGGCGGGCGGGGCTTCAACCGCGGCCAGATCTACGCCCGGGATGGAAGGTTGGTGGCCGAGGCCGCCCAGGAGGCCCTGATCCGCTGGCGCTGACGCTGCGTCACGGTGGCCCGGCGGCCAAATCCGTGACAGCCTGACCGGCCTGTCGGCAGGGAGCGCCCATGGACCTGATCCTTCACCATTACGACCCCTCGCCCTTCTCGGAGAAGGTGCGGATCGTCTTCGGCATGACCGGCCAGGCCTGGTCGTCGGTGATCACCCCGAACATGATGCCCAAGCCGGACCTGACGCCGCTCACGGGCGGCTACAGGCGCGCGCCGGTCCTCCAGGTCGGCGCGGACGTCTACTGCGACTCCATGGTCATCCTCGACGAACTTCAGAGGCGCACGCCCCTGCCCGGCGACCGGGGCCTGGCGGGCCTGAGGGGGATCGGCCTCTGGGCGGATCGCCTGTTCTTCCAGGCCACCGTCCCGGTGATCTTCGGCGAGATGGGACACCTGACGCCGAAGGCCTTCATCGCCGACCGCGAGAAGCTGTCCGGCCGGCCCTTCGACGTCGAGGCCATGGCCCAGGCCGCCGGACCCATGCGGGTCCAGTGGCGGGGGCACGCCGCCTGGCTCGACCAGGCCCTGGCGGACGCGCCCTTCCTCGCCGGGGACCAGCCCGGGCTGGCGGACGCCTCGGCCTGGATGAACATCTGGTGGCTGAAGGGCGCCCTGCCGGACACCTACGACCGTCTCACCGCCGGCCTCGACCGGCTGGAGGCCTGGCGGCTGCGGATGGCGGGGATCGGCCAGGGCGCGCGGACCGAGATGACCGGGGCGCAGGCCCTCGGGATCGCGCGCAGCGTCCGGCCCGCGGACCCGCCGTCCCACGATCCCGACGACGCCCTCGGCCTGTCGCCGGGTGATCCCGTGGTGGTCATGGCCGACGACTATGGCCGCGATCCCATCGCCGGGACCCTGGTGGCGGCGCGTCCGGACCGGCTTGTTCTTGCGCAGGAGACCCCGGACCTCGGGCGCCTGCACCTGCATTTCCCCCGGGTGGGCTACCTCGCCCTGCCCGGCAAGAGCTGAAGGAGACCCTCATGGAAGACCGCATCCAGGTGACCATCGAGGACGGCGTCGCCGACGTCCGCCTCGTCCGCACCGACAAGATGAACGCCCTGGACGACCGAATGTTCCAGGCCCTGGTGGACACCGGTGAACGCCTGAAGACCGAGAAGGGCGTGCGGGTCATCGTCCTGTCCGGTGACGGCCGCGCCTTCTGCGCCGGCCTCGACATGGGCAACTTCGCCAAGATGGCCTCGGGCGAGCGCCGCGGCGGCGCGGGCCTGGTCACCCCCAAGCGCACCGAGGGCGGCTCGAACCACGCCCAGCACGCCGTCATGGTCTGGCGCGAGCAGGCCGTCCCCGTGATCGCCGCCATCCACGGCGTGGCCTTCGGCGGCGGCTTCCAGCTGGCCCTGGGCGCCGACATCCGCTTCGTCACCCCGGACGTCCGGATGGCGGTGCTGGAGATCAAGTGGGGCCTGGTGCCCGACATGGCCGGCTTGGTGCTGATGAAGCGCCTGGTGCGAGACGACGTCGCCCGCGAGCTGACCTACAGCGGCCGCATCTTCAACGGCGAAGAGGCCCATCGCATGGGTCTCGCCACCCGCGTCTGCGCCGATCCCCGGGCCGAGGCCCTGGCCCTGGCGGCCGACATCGCCTCGAAGAACCCCGACGCCATCCGGGCCGGTAAGCGCCTGCTGGACCTGGCGCCCGACGCCGACCAGCACGCCATCCTCCTCGCCGAGAGCCAGGAGCAGGGCGCCCTGATCGGCTCGCCCAACCAGGTC
>CAIMLY010000318.1 GCA_903842425.1 uncultured Alphaproteobacteria bacterium
GCCGCGCCGCGACCAGCGCCAGCAGGTGACGGCGGCGGCCCTGGCCGAAGGGATGCGCTCGGTGGCCGAGGGCGGCTCGCTCTTCGGCTTCGACATGACCCTGATCGCCGATGGCAACACCACGATCGAGCACAACCTCCCGCTCGGCGTGGTCTACGAGGACGTGCTGCAGTTCTTCAGCCAGTCCAGGACCGGGTATACGCCGACCCTGGTGGTGACCTATGGCGGTCCCGCGGGCGACCCGTACTGGCGCTCGCACACGGAGGTCTGGAAGCACCCCCTGCTGCAACAGCACGAGCCGGCCGCGATCCTGGCCGCCGCCAACGCCCGTCGCGAGATCGCGCCGGAGGGTGACTACAAGGATGACGACAGCGCCCGCGAGGCCGCCAAGCTGGCGCGGCGCGGCGTGCCGGTCTCGATCGGCGCGCATGGCCAGGAGCCTGGCATCGCGGCGCACTGGGAGCTCTGGTCCTTCGCCCGGGGCGGAATGACCCCGGTCGAGGCGCTTCGCACGGGCACGATCGAGGCGGCGCGCAGCCTGGGATACGACGCCGATGTCGGCAGCCTTGAGGCCGGCAAGCTGGCCGACCTGCTCGTGCTCGACGCCGACCCGACCCAGGACATCCGCAACTCCGACAAGATCAGCAAGGTCATGATCGGCGGCCGCCTGCTCGACGCCGCGACGCTCAACGAGGAACTGACGGGATCGCGCAAGCGTCCGGCCTACTGGTGGGAGGGTGCGGACGGCGCCCAGGGCTACATGGGTCCGGCGGGCGGCGGTGACACGGCCCATGCGGATCAGGACGCAGGGTGAGCCCAGGTCCGGGCCTCGGGCCCGCTGGGTCGCCGGGACCGATCGTCTTCTAGGCTATGCCGTCCTCTTCAGGTCATCCAGCTTGAAGTCCTGTCCGGCCAGTGACATTGAGGCTCCGGCAAGGGGAACCAGATGGCCATCCGGGAGGACGAATTCAGCCGGCAGTCGGACCGGTCGGTGGACAATCTTCGGTCGCTCTACGCCGTCCTGTTTGGCCTCAGCTTCAGCCTGACCCTCACCGGGGCCTACGACAAGGTCCACGGGGCCCTCGTCGGCCAGGGCTTTGATGGCGCCAGCGTGGCCCTTCACGCCTTCGTGACCCTGTCCTTCCTGTGCACCCTCAGCCTCTTTCATTACCAGACCGACCGGTACCTGGATGTGGTCTACCGGCGAACCGGGCTCCTTGAGGTCCGGCCACCGCTCTTCCTGCTCGACCTCGTCCGTGGGTTGCTGTCGATGGCGCCAATCTACCTTATGGCCCAGTCCTTGGGGGAGGAACCCTTCCGGCAGGTGGGCTTCACCTGGTACGTCCTTGCCGCCGCCGTCTTCCTTCTGTCCAACACCCTCTTCCTGTCCTGGCCTGGGCCCAGTCGCAGGCTGGCGGCGGGTGAGGCCCCGGACCCCGTGTCAGAGCGCATGGATGCGCTCCGGGTCTTCTGGCTGCTCCTCAACAGCACCTGCATGGTGCTGCTCTTCATCCTCTACCACCTGTTCCGTTCGACCGGGGAGGTGTGTCCGGCGCGCGGCGAGTCTGGGCTTCAGGTCGGTTTCGTGACCGTCTTCGCGCTGATCATCCTGGTTCGGGATACGGTGGACATCTCCCTGTCCTGGCCAGTTCTCCACCCCGCCACGTCCGCAGCGGAGCCGCCGACGACGAGCCGGATCCTCGTCTGGCTGGGGCGCAAGGACCGCCGACGCTGGATCCGCGCCGCCGCTGTTGTCCTGGCGCTTGGCACCGTCGCCCTGGCGGCCAACGAGAGGCTCCTCGACATCCTGGCCGTTACCCGGAACTGCATGACGCCCTGACGGCGCTCAGGGCCGGGGCGGACGAACGCTCCCGAGCGCCGTTTGCATCCGGAGGTCGTAATCCGCCGGGAAGGTGAGGATGCCCGTCCGGGGATCGCGCACCAGTCCCCGCACCTCGGGGTCGAGGCGGTACATCAGCTTGACCATCAGGTCGCTGGAGACCCAGGGGCTGCCCCGGAAATAGCCATGTCCGTTACCCGACTCGATGTTCGGGGCCGCGGAGACGTCGATGTAGGAAATCCTGTCCGCCCGCGACTTCAGGAGCTGGGCCAAGGCAGGCGGTACGGCGTCCGCCGCCAGGGCCTCTCCCAGCCGCTGGTGGCCGGTGATGCCCTCGGAAATCCGCAAGGCCTCATCCTTTGCCGAGGCATAGATGATGAGATGCCGGGAGACGTCCAGGATCCCGTCCGCCAGGTAGGCCCCGAAGACTGAGCGGTCGACATCGCTGGAGACGAGGAAGACGTTCTCGAGCCGGGAGCCATAGCGATAGTCGCCTTCCGGCCGGTCGCGGTTCAGCAGGGCCATCTGCTCCAGGGTCCGGCTCACCAGCCGGGTCCCGGCGCTGTACCCAATGATGTGAATCCGCTCGGCCTTCGTCTTGGTCTCCAGGGTGCGCACAAGTTCCCGCAGGTTGCGGGCCATGCCCATGGCGGTGTCGACATCCCCGACATAGGCCGTCGCTTCCGGCGTCGCTGGCCAGGAATAGGCGATGAAGACCCCGTCGTAGCCCATGAAATGCCACATCTCGGCGGCCACCAGGACGGGGTTGTCGAAGGTCACCTTGTAGCCGTGGACGTAGATGTAGACGTCTCTCTGGCCTGTCCGTTCGAGCCTGCGGTTCACCTCGCTGGTGAACTGCGCCGTCGCCGATGCGGGCGGCGTCGCCTGAGGGCCGGGATCGAGGTAGGGCGTCACCGATCCTTCGAGGACTCCATACTCCGTCACCCCGGAGACCTGGATCGGATAGTCCCGGGTCGGCGACTTCAGCAGGGCGACCTCGCGGGCCTGCCGCCAGGTGATCTCGGGTCGGCTGACGCTGATTCTCGCCTCGCCCAGGTGCACCACAAGGCTGCGCTCGGTAGTGTAGAAGTCCCCAGGCGCGTTCCCTGCGCTCTTCTGCCGTCCGGTGGCGTAGAGGATGCCGCCGTCGGGGATGTCCCCCACCGGGCGATCATCCGCCGCCCGGTCAAAGGCGCCGATGTCGAAGGCATCCGGTGCAGGCATGAGGGCGAGGGCCGGCGGCGCCTTGCCTGCGCACGCCTGCAGGACCAGCCCGAAGGCCAGGAACGCTGCGGCTCGGATCAGTCTGCGGGAGGGCATCCGGTGGCTCCTGCCTAAACTCGTCCCCAAGAGGTACAGGGCTCGCCGGACTGTGCAAGCCGGAGGATCTCTCCGGAGGCGGTCAACACAGAAAAGAGGCCCCGCCGTTGAAGGCGGGGCCAGTCGGGGTTGCCTCGGGAGGAGGATCAGAAGCGCTTGCGCAGGGTCACGAAGGCCTGGCGCGGGGCGGCGGTCAGCAGGGTCATGTTGTCGCCCGAGTAGCCGAAGCCGTTGGAGCCGATGGTCGAGACGTAGCTCTCGTCCGTCAGGTTGGTCACGTTGGCCTGGATCTCCAGGCCTTCGGTCAGGCCCTCGCCCTGGAAGCGGTAGCCGAAGGACAGGTCGGCGGTGGTGGTGGACGGGACCGACTTGTCGTTGGTGTAGGTGAAGTACCGCTCCGAGACGTAGTGGACGTTCAGGGCGGCGAACCAGCCGTCCCGGTCGAAGCTGACCTCGCCGTTCAGGAGGTGCTTGGGCGA
>CAIMLY010000319.1 GCA_903842425.1 uncultured Alphaproteobacteria bacterium
CCGACCGAGATCAAGATGATGCTGGCCTCGTTCTCCAACATGGAGACGATCCACATCGCGGCCTACGCCCTGCTGCTCGAGACCATCGGCATGCCCGATTCCGAGTTCACGGCCTTCCTGGAGTTTCAGGAGCTGAAGGCCAAGCACGACTACATGCAGCAGTTCGGCGTCGATACCGAGGCCGACATCGCGCGCACCCTGGCCATGTTCGGCGCCTTCACCGAGGGCCTGCAGCTGTTCGCCAGCTTCGCCATGCTGATGAACTTCCCCCGGCACAACAAGATGAAGGGGATGGGGCAGATCGTGTCCTGGTCGGTGCGGGACGAGAGCCTGCACTGCGAGGGCATCATCAAGCTCTATCACGCCTTCAACCAGGAGACCGGCGCGGTGACCGCCAGCGTTGCCGACGACATCGTCGACTGCTGCAAGACCGTGGTGGGCCTAGAGGACAAGTTCATCGACCTGGCCTTCTCGGCCGGCGAGGTCCAGGGCATGACCCCGGACGACATCAAGGCCTACATCCGCTTCATCGCCGACTGGCGCCTGCGCCAGCTGGCCCTTCCCGAAGTCTACGGGGTAAAGGAAAACCCCCTGCCCTGGCTGCAGTCCATGCTGTCCGGGGTCGAGCACGCCAACTTCTTCGAGGCCCGCTCCACCGAGTACTCCAAGGCCGCGACGCGGGGCCAGTGGCACGGTGACGCCGGGGTGTGGACGGAGTTCGACCGGCTCCTCTCCCGCCGGTCCGCCCCTGCGGAACCGGCCGAATAGGCCGGCCGCGCGCTCAGGCCCCTGGGCGTCCCGACAGTTCCATCAGGGCGGCCACGCGGTTGGCCGTCGACGGGTGGGTCGAGAACAGGTTGTCCATCCCCTCGCCGGAGAGCGGGTTGATGATGAACATGTGGCTGGTCGCCGGATTGGCCTCGGCGTCCGGGTTCCGGACCCCGCGGGCGTAGGCCTCGATCTTGCTCAGGGCGCTCGCCAGGGCCTCGGGGTCCCCGGAGATCTCAGCCCCGCCCCGGTCGGCCTCGTATTCCCGGCTCCGGCTGATGGCCATCTGCACCAGGGCCGCCGCGACCGGCGCCAGGAACATCACCAGCAGGCCCAGGATGCCGCCGCCCCGCCGCTCGCCGTCGCTCGAGGTCCCGCTGAAGGCGGCGAAGTTGGCCAGGGTGGAAATGGCGCCGGCGATGGTCGCCGTGACGGTCATGGTCAGGGTGTCCCGGTGCTTCACGTGGGCCAGCTCGTGCGCCATCACCCCGCGGATTTCCCGACGGTCCAGCATCCGCAGGAGGCCCCGGGTCGCCGCCACCGCGGCGTGGTCCGGGTTCCGGCCCGTGGCGAAGGCGTTCGGCTGGTCCTGGTCGATGATGTAGATCTTCGGGATGGGCATCTGCCCCCGCTGAGCCAGCTCGACGACGTCGGCGGCGTAGTTCCGCACCAGGGGGTCCGGGTGGGAGGAATCCACCGCTTGGGCCCGGTACATCTTCAGGACGATCTTGTCCGAGTTCCAATAGCTGAAGGCGTTCATCGCCACGGCCAGGCCGAAGGCGATGACCATGCCGGTCGGCCCGCCCATGCTGTAGCCGATCCCCACGAAGATCGCCGTCAGGGCGGCCAGCAGGGTGAAGGTGCGAAGGGTGTTGCGCATGGGCTCCCGCCAACGGTTGGTGTGCCGGAAATATAGGCGGACAGGCCGGGGGAGGGAAGACCGGCCTCAGGCGGGCCGGGCCTCCGCCTCCTGGGGATCCTCGATCTGGTTCTCCCACTTCGCCACGACGGCGCTCGCCACCGAGTTGCCGACCACGTTGGTGGCCGACCGGCCCATGTCGAGCAGCTGGTCCACGGCCAGGATGATGCCGATCCCCGCCTCGGGCAGGCCGAAATAGGCGAGGGTCGCCGCGATCACCACGATGGAGGCCTTGGGCACGCCCGCCATGCCCTTGGAGGTCACCATGAGCAGTCCCAGCATGGTGATCTGCTGCATGAGGGTCAGCTCGATCCCGTAGATCTGGGCGATGAACAGGGTGGCGAAGGTGCAGTACATCATCGACCCGTCCAGGTTGAACGAGTAGCCCAGGGGCAGGACGAAGCTGGCCACCTTGCGCGAGACGCCGAACTTCTGGAGCGCCGCCAGGGTGCCCGGATAGGCCGCCTCCGAGGACGCCGTCGAGAAGGCCAGGAGCATGGGCTCGCGGATGCCGGCGATCAGCTTCAGGCCGCGCAGGCCCACGACCAGGATCAGGGCCGCCAGCAGCAGGGTCCAGAGCACGCCCAGGGACAGGTAGAACCCGCCGACGAACTTGGCGTAGGCGCCCAGGATGTCGAGGCCCTTGGTGGCGATCACTGAGGCCAGGGAGGCGAAGATGGCGGCGGGCGACACCAGCATGACGTAGCCGGTCACCTTCAGCATGATGGCCGAGACCTGCTCCACCAGGTTCAGCACCGCTGGCGCCCGGTCGTCGATCGAGGCCACCGCGGTCCCGATGAAGACCGAGAACACCACGATCGGCAGGATCTCGTTGTTGGCCATGGCCTTGATGATCGAGTCCGGCACCAGGTGAGTGGTCAGGAACTCCTTCAGGGTCAGCTTGGCCGCCGGCGCGACCGCCCGGTCCGCCAGGGCGGTGGGGTCCAGGGCCATGCCGGCGCCCGGCTGGATCAGGTGGACCATCAGGAGGCCCACCGTCAGCGACACGATGGAGGCCAGCAGGAACCAGGCGATGGACTTGACCCCCACGCGGCCCACCGCGGCGGCGTCCTCCATGTGCGCGATCCCCGCCACCAGGGTGGCGAAGACCAGGGGTGCGATGATCATCTTGATCATGCGCAGGAAGATGGTGGTGATGACCGACAGGCCCTCGGCGAAGGACGCCGCCTGCTCCACCGACAGGAAGGTATGGGCGGCCCAGCCCGCCAGGACTCCCAGCACCATGGCGGCGATGACGAACATATTGAACAGGCGCATGACGTCTCCCGGGACCCGGACTCCACAGTCTTGTGGCCAAGAACGCCGCCGCCGTCCATCCCGCGCCGGCCCCCCTCTCGGAATTCCCCCGCCGTCGCGCTATCATGCGGCATGAAGGAACACGCTGAAGCCGTCCGCATCTGCGACGCCCTGGAGGCCGAGTACGACGCCTCCGTCACCGCCCTGAGGACTGCCCTGAGGGACTTCCTGTCCGGCGGCGTCCCACCGGATCCCGCCCTGCGGGCCGCGGGCGCCTTCGCCTATCCCAGCCTCAGGCTGGAATGGCCGGCCGGCCTCGACTACCCGCGGCTGGCCCGGGCCTACGCCCGCCTGGGGGCCCCGGGGGCCTACGAGACCACCGTCACCCGGCCCCGGCACTTCCGCGAGTTCCTGGTCGAGCAGCTGTCCCTGCTGATGGCGGACTTCGCCGTCACGGTCACGGTCGGCCGGTCGGCCCAGGAAATCCCCTTCGCCTACGTCCTCGACGCCTCGGTCGACCTCGCCCGGGCCGACGTGGGGGCGGGGGAGATCGCCCGGCACTTCCCGACGACCGAGCTGGCCCACATCGGCGACGAGGTGGCGGACGGGCTGTGGGTCTCGCCCCCCGACGCGGCCCGGCCCCTGGCCCTCTTCGACGGCCTTCGCACGGACTTCTCCCTCGCCCGGCTCACCCACTACACGGGGACCCCGGCCGAGCATGTCCAGTCCTACGTCCTGTTCACCAACTACCACCGGTATGTGGACGAGTTCGTCCGCTGGTCCTGCCAGCGGCTGAGGGCGGACGAGGGCTACACCGCCCTCTCCACCGCCGGCGGGGTCGTGGTCACCCGCGACACCCCGGACCCGGAGCAGGTCGTGGCCGACGCCCCCTGGCGTCGCCACCAGATGCCCGCCTACCACCTGATGGCGCCCGGCCGCCGGGGCATCACCCTGGTCAACATCGGCGTCGGCCCGTCCAACGCCAAGACCATCACCGACCACCTGGCCGTCCTGAGGCCCCAGGCCTGGCTCATGATCGGCCACTGCGGGGGCCTGAGGGGCTCCCAGACCATCGGCGACTATGTGCTGGCCCACGCCTACCTGCGCGACGACCACGTCCTCGACGACGTCCTGCCGCCCGAGATCCCGATCCCGCCCATCGCCGAGGTCCAGGTGGCCCTCGGCCGGGCGGCCGAGTCCGTCACCGGCGAAAGCGGCGAGGCCCTCAAGCGGCGCCTGCGCACGGGCACGGTGGTGACCACGGACGACCGCAACTGGGAGCTGCGCTACTCCTCCAGCGCCCTCAGGTTCAACCAGTCCCGGGCCGTGGCCATCGACATGGAGAGCGCCACAATCGCCGCCCAGGGCTACCGGTTCCGCGTTCCCTACGGCACCCTGCTGTGCGTCTCCGACAAGCCCCTGCACGGCGAGATCAAGCTGCCGGGCCAGGCCAACGCCTTCTACGACCGGGCCATCGGCCAGCACCTCCAGATCGGCCTGGCGGCGGTGGACCTCCTGCGGCGTGAGGGGGCGGGCCTGCACTCGCGCAAGCTCCGCAGCTTCGACGAACCGCCCTTCCGCTGATCGCAGTTGCTGACACGGGGCCGCGCTTCGCCTAATCGTCGCGCGCCGAACAGGGAGGGCGACATGCAGAGCTTCCAGCCGCCGAGGCGCATCCTCATGGGGCCGGGCCCCTCCGACGTCAGCCCACGGGTCCTCGCCGCCCTGTCCCGCCCGACGGTCGGCCACCTGGATCCGGCCTTCCAGGACCTCATGGAAGAGATCAAGGCCGCCCTGGCCCGCCTGTTCAACGCCCCCGACCACGCCTGCGTCCCCCTGCCGGCCCCGGGCACGGCGGGCATGGAGGCGGCCCTGATGAACCTGCTGGAGCCCGGCGACCGGGCCGTCATCGCCGTCAACGGCGTCTTCGGCGGCCGCATGGCCGACATGGCCGGCCGGGCCGGCGCCGAGGTGGTGCGTGTCGACGCCCCCTGGGGCGAGCCCGTCGATGTCGCCGCCGTCGAGGCCGCCCTCGCCACCGGGCCCGCCAAGGTGCTGGCCTTCGTCCACGCCGAGACCTCCACCGGCGTCCGCTCCGACGCCGCCGCCCTCTGCGCCCTGGCCCGCCGCCACGGCGCCCTGTCCATCGTCGACTGCGTGACCTCCCTCGGAGGGGTGCCCGTCGATGCGGCGGCATGGGACGCCGATGTGCTCTACTCGGGTACCCAGAAGTGCCTCTCCGCCCCTCCCGGCCTGTCCCCCGTGGCCTTCTCCCGCCGCGCCCTGGCCGCCGTCGCGGCCCGCACCACGCCGGTGCGCAACTGGCTCCTCGATGTCAGCCTGCTGATGGCCTACTGGGGGGGAGAGGGTGGCCGGACCTATCACCACACCGCCCCGATCAACGCCCTCTACGGCCTGCACGAATCCCTGGTCGCCCTGTTCGAGGAAGGCCAGCAGGCGGTCTTCGTCCGTCACGCCCGCATGCACGAGGCCCTGGTCGCGGGCCTGGAGGCCCTTGGCCTCGCCATGCTGGTGGCCCCGGAGCATCGCCTGCCCCAGCTGAATACCGTCCGGGTCCCCGAGGGCGTCGACGAGGCCGCCGTCCGGGCGCACCTGCTGGCCCGCTGGGACCTGGAGATCGGGGCCGGCCTCGGGCCGCTCAAGGGCCAGGTCTGGCGGATCGGCCTGATGGGCGCCTCGGCCACCCCCTGGCATGTCCGCCTCTGCCTCACTGCCCTGGCCGACGCCCTGGCCGCCCAGGGCCGGTCGGTGGACCTCGCCGCAGCGCTGGCCGCCGCCGAGGCGCGCCTGGGCTGACAGCCGGCCCGGTCGGGCGCATAGTCGCGTCTCAAGGTCTGGTCAGGAGCCCGCCATGCACGACGACGCCCAACGCCCCGGTTCGCCCGCGCCGGAAACCGGCCTCTCCCGGCGCGATCTCGGCCTTCTCGCCGCCGGCGCCGCCGTGGCGGCTTCGTCAACGGCTGGCGCCGCC
>CAIMLY010000320.1 GCA_903842425.1 uncultured Alphaproteobacteria bacterium
AAGCCTGGACGCCCTGGAGTCCGAGATCCTGGCGGCGGACGTGGTCATCGGCGCCGTCCTGGCGCCCGGCGCCGCCGCGCCCCGCCTCCTGCGGCGCGAGCACCTGTCTCGGATGACGCCCGGCTCGGTCATCGTCGACGTGGCCATCGACCAGGGAGGATGCTTCGAGACCAGCCGCCCCACCACGCACCACGCGCCGACCTTCGTCGTGGACGGCGTCGTCCATTACTGCGTGGCGAACATGCCGGGCGCCGTTCCCCGGACGGCCTCGGAGGCCCTGGGCAATGCGACCCTGCCCCATGTCCTGAAGCTGGCCGGCCAGGGCCTGGAGGCGCTGAGGTCGGATGCGCACCTGGCGCGGGGCCTGAACGTGCTTGGCGGGGAGGTCACCCACCCGGCGGTGGCGGCGGCCCTCGGGCGGACGCTCCGGGATCCCTACGGCGCCTGGGCCTGAGGCCGGGGCGTCAGGCGGCGGCCCAGGCGCCCGGATCGAGGGCGTCAGGGTCGTCGATGGCCATGTCGTCCCAGTCCAGGTCCGGCGGCGGGCTCGCAGCGGCGGCGACGATGGCGTTGAGTTCGGCGGCGGAGGCCACGCCCACCAGGACGGCGGAGGCCTCGGGGCGGGACAGGGCGAAGCCCAGGGCCGCCTGAAGCGGGTCGGAGCGGCCCTCGGCGATCATCCGCCGGGCGCGGGAAATCCGCGCGGCGGCTTCCCTCAGGTGGCTCGGGGCCCGGTCCGGCGGCAGGAGGAGCAGGCCGCTGAGGAAGATGGACCTCAGGTGGACCTCCATGCCCAGGCCGGCGATGGCGGCGAGGGTGCCGTCGTTGATGAGGCGCTGGTCCAGGAGGCTGGCCGGCGCCTGGACGATGTCGGGCCGGAAGCGCCGGGCGACGCCGAGCGGGTCGTCCGAGGCGAAGACCGAGACCCCGATCTTCCGGGTCAGGCCCTCGTCCTTCAGCGCCCGGAGGCGGTCCCAGAGGACAGCGCCATGGGGTCCGAGGAGTTCAGCGACGGAAGGCACGAAGATGCACTCGGCCTGGGCGACGCCAAGCCTGCCAAGGCTGGCCCGGGCCTCGGCCTCGACGATGTCCGGCCCCCGGTCGGGGCGGATGGTCGAGATGCAGACATTGAAGCGCTCGGGATGGGGCAGGACCGCGCCGATCTCGCGCTCGGCCTGCACCGAACGGCCCGTCACGTCGAAGAGGCGGACGCCTGCGCGGGCCGCGACCTCAAGGATGTCCTGGACTTCAGCCTGCGGCGATCGGCCGCGGACCGGGGCGCGGTCGAGGGCGAACTGCCCCGAACCGAGGCCAAGCTTTGAAACCGGCGAAGACATGAGTTCTTCAGGCGCGCCCTGGGTGACTGTAGCCCCCATCCTCGCCCCAATGCCTAAAGAAGCGGTTTCTGAAATGCTTACAGGACGTTAAATTCCGATCCCATGAGAACGCCCCTTCCCGACTGGCCGGTCTTCGGATTCGTCGATGATGTCCGCCCCGCCCTCGACGCCGCCCGCAGGCAGGGGCGGACGTCGGTCCTGGCCACCCTCGTGGCGGTGGAAGGGGGAGGCCCCCGGCCGGTCGGTACGCAGATGGTCTTCTCCAGTTCGGGGCCGGACACGCCCGACATGGTGGCCGGATACTTCTCCGGCGGGTGCGTGGAATCGGACGTGGCCGACCACGCCTACGCCTGCCTCGCCGACGGCGAGCCCCGGCGACTGGTCTATGGGCAGGGCAGTCCCTGGCCGGACATCCGCCTCCTCTGCGGCGCCCGGATCGAGATCCTGCTCGAGCGGGTCGAGGCCGGGGATCCCGCCCTCGGCGCCCTGCTGCAGGCCTGGACCGACCGCCGCCCGGCGGACTGGATCACCGACGGACGACGGCGGGCCTGCGGCGCGCCCGGGACGGTCGAGGCCTGGGACGGGGCCGTCACCCGGCTCTCCGAACCAGCCCAGAGGCTCGTGGTCTTCGGGTCAGACCCCACCGCCCTGGCGATCGCCGCCCTGGGCGCGCAGTCCGGTTTCGAGACCACCCTGGTCCGCGGCAAGGGACCGGAGTCGCCGCCGCCCGTCCCGGGCCTGGCCTACAGCCGGCAGGTCCCTGCCGAGGCGCTGGCGGACATCGGGACCGACGCCTGGACGGCCATCGCCATCGCAAGCCACAACCTCGAACTGGACCGCGAGGCCCTGGCCGCCGCCCTGCCCTCGGACGCTGGCTATGTCGGCCTGCTCGGCGCCCGCCGGCGCCTGGACGAGCGCCTGGCGCCCCTGCGCGCCGCCGGGGTCCCGGAGGCGGTCCTCTCCCGGGTCCATGCGCCGATCGGGCTCGATATCGGCGGCAAGGCCCCGTGGGCCGTGGCCGTCTCCGTGATCGGCGAGATCATGGCCGAGCGCTTTGGCGGCGGGGCGAAAGGCTGATTGCGGGCCCGGCCGCCGGGGACCGCCCGATCAGCCCCTGACCAGGGGCAGGACCTCGACGATCGCGCCCGCCGCGGCCGCGGGCGCCCCCGGCAGCCGTCGCAACAGGGCGTCGGCCTCGGAGAACACCCGCACAAGGGACGAGTCCTGGTCCAGGAAGGCCTCGACGGCGTCCCCTTCCGGGCCGGGCAGGAGCCGGGCGCGCATCCAGTGCTCGCGCGGCCCGTTGGCGGGCAGGGGCGCAAGCAGGCGGACCCGGCGCAGGGCGGTCTCGGCCGGCTGACCCCCGAGGGCCGCGACGAGGGGCCGCAGGAACAGTTCGGCGCAGACAAAGGCCGACGCGGGATTCCCGGGCAGGCCCAGCAGGGGACGGCCATCCCCCAGCAGGCCGAAGAAGGTGGGCTTCCCCGGGCGGACGGCAACGCTTTCGACACGCATGTCCAGGCCCAGGTCGCCCGCCGCCGCGCGGACAAGGTCGTGATCCCCCACAGAGGCGCCGCCCAGGGTGACGACCAGGTCGCCGCCGGCGCCGGCGATGGCGTCCCTGACGGCCTCGCGTCGATCGCGGACCCCGGTCACCCGGCGGACCTGCGCGCCCCAGGTGCGGAGCATGGCCTCCAGGCCCGGGGAGCCGGAGTCGAAGATCTGCCAGGGGCCCGGGACGGCCGGCGCCTCCACCACCTCCTCGCCGGTGGAGATGATGTTGACCCGGGGCGGCCGGACCACGCGGACCCGGTCACGACCCGCCGAGGCGCAGAGGGAAAGGCGCCAGGGGTCCAGCCGCAGGCCCGCGGCCAGCAGGCGCGCACCCTTCGAGAAGTCACGCCCGGCCTGCCGGACATTGTCCCCCGTCTGGCTCGCGGGAACCTCCACCGCCTCGCCGTCGCGCCGGGCGTCTTCCTGGATGACCACGGCGTCGGCCTCCGGCGGCAGGGCGGCGCCGGTGAAGATCCGCACCGCCTCGCCCGGTGCGAGCCGGCCCCCGAATCCATGTCCCGCCGCGCTCTCGCCCACGATCCTGCGGACCCCGGGGCCATCGGCGCTGCGCACCGCCCAGCCATCCATGGAGGAATTGGTGAAGGGGGGCTGGTCGCGGACGGCGAGGATGTCCTCGGACAGGGTGCGGCCCAGGGCCTCGGCCAGCGGCAGGTCGACGGAGTCGAGGCGACGGACCGCCCCCAGCATGGCGGCCCGGGCGGCCTCGACGCTCATCAGCTTCATTCGCGGACCCAGTCGCCGGAGCGGCCGCCGGACTTGGCGAGCAGCCGGACATCCTCGATCACCATGCCCCGGTCGGCGGCCTTGAGCATGTCGTAGAGGGTCAGGCAGGCCACGCTGACGGCGGTCAGGGCCTCCATCTCCACCCCGGTGCGCCCGGTGGTCCGCACCCGCGCCGTCACCCTCAGGCGACCCTCCACGGCGTCTACGGCCACCTCGGCCTTCGAGATGTCCAGGGGATGGCAGAGGGGGATCAGGTCCGAGGTGCGCTTGGCCCCCATGACGCCGGCGATCTCCGCCACGGCTCGGACATCGCCCTTGCGGGCCCGCCCGGAAAGAGCCAGGTCCAGGGTCTCGGGCGCGAGGCGGACAAAGCCCTCGGCAACGGCCTCCCGGTCGGTCGCGGGCTTGTCCGAGACGTCCACCATCCGGGCGCGGCCCTCGGCGTCGATGTGGGTCAGGCCGCTCACTTTTCCAGCAGCCGGGGCATGAGCTCCACCATGTTGCAGGGGCCGTGGCGGCTGTCGAGCTGGGCCTGGATGACCTTGTCCCAGCCGTCCTTCACCGCCCCGTTCGACCCGGGAAGGCAGAAGACGAAGACGCCGTTGATGATGCCGGCCGTGGCGCGGGACTGCAGGGTGGACAGGCCGACCGACTGGTAGCTGACCAGGTGGAAGACCACGGAAAAGCCGTCGATGCGCTTGTCGAACAGGGGCTCCACAGCCTCGGGGGTCACGTCACGGCCGGTGATGCCGGTGCCGCCGGTGCTGATCACGGCGTCGACCTGGCCGGAGTCGACCCAGGCCAGGAGCCGGGCGCGGATCTCGTCCACGTCGTCCCGGACGATGGCCCGGTCGGCGAGGACATGGCCGGCGCCGGTGACCCGGTCCGCCAGGACCTGGCCCGAGGTGTCGCTCTCCTCGTCCCGGGTGTCGGACACGGTCAGCACGGCGATGCGCACCGGGACAAGCGGCCGGGCGGCGTCGATCCGTCCGCCGGGGGTGAGGGTGATCGGGGTCGCTGAGGTCATGTGGTCTCCCATCGCGCCAGGTCGTCGCGGTCGCGGTCCGTCGGTTCGATCCAGCGCGCGCCGTCCGGGCCGGTCTCCTTCTTCCAGAAGGGCGCCCTGGACTTCAAGTAGTCCATGAGGAAGTCACAGGCCTCGAGGGCGGCGCGGCGATGGGGCGCCGCCGTCGCCACGAAGACGATGGCCTCACCCGGCGGGATCGGGCCGGTGCGGTGGATGATCAGCACGTCCTGCAGGCTGAAGCGCGCCACGGCGTCGGCTTCATGCCGGCCGATCTCGCGCTCGGTGAACCCGGGATAGGCCTCAAGCTCGAGGATGTCGGTCCGGCCCTGCTCGGCGCGGGCGAGTCCCGTGAAGCTGGCGATGGCGCCGGTTTCCTGGCGGTCCCTGCAGAACTCGCCCAGGGCCTGGCCCGGGTCAAAGGGGGCCTGGGTCAGCCGGATCACGCCTCAGCCTCCGCTCATGGGCGGCAGGAAGGCCACCTCGGAGTCCGGGGCGAGTGCGACGTCGAGGCTCACAAGCTCCTGGTCCACCGCGGTTCGCACGGCAGGCGCCTGCAGGGCCTCGAAAAGAGCCGGGTCCTCGGCGGCGATCCGCCCTCGGAGGTCCGCGAGGCTCCGGGCGGGAATCTCCCGCTCCCGCCAGCCGGCGACATCGGCGAGACGCCCGAAGAGGAGCACCCTGGCCACAGTCAGCCCCCGGTGGTGGACATATGCCGCTGCACGGACGGCGGCGCGTTCCTGTCGATGCGGAAGTCATGCCCCTCGGGCTTGGCGTCCACCGCCGCCCGGATGGCGGCGCGGAGGTCTGAATCGGAAGCGCCGGCGCGCAGGACCGCCCGCAGGTCACTGGCGTCCTCGCGGCCCAGGCAGGTGTGGAGGGTGCCGGTGCAGGTCAGGCGCACCCGGTTGCACAGCTCACAGAAATTGTGGCTCAGGGGGGTGATGAAGCCCAGCCGGCCTCCGGTCTCGGCGACCCGGACGTAGCGGGCCGGACCCCCCGTGGTCAGGTCCAGGTCGGCCAGGGTCCAGAAGCTCTCAAGCTGGTCACGGACCTCGCGCAGGGAGAGGAACTGGTCGCTGCGGTCGACGTCGATGTCCCCCATGGGCATGGCCTCGATGAGGGTGGCGTCGAAGCCCTGGCCATGTGCCCAGGCGATGAGATCCGGGAGTTCAGCGGCGTTGTCGTCCCGAAGGGCGACGGTGTTGATCTTGACCTCCAGGCCTGCAGCCTTGGCGGCCTCCAGCCCCCTCAGGACCTGGGCCAGGTTCCCGCCCCGGGTGAGCCGGCGGAAGGCCTCCGGATCCAGGGTGTCCAGGGAGACGTTGACCCGCCGCACCCCGGCGGCGGCAAGCTCGCCCGCGAAGGTTTCCAGCCGGGTGCCGTTGGTGGTCAGGGTCAGCTCGTCCAGGTCGCCGGCGGCCAGGCGGGGGGACAGGGCGGAGAACAGCCCCATGACGCCCTTGCGGACCAGGGGCTCGCCGCCGGTGATGCGGATCTTGCGGACGCCCAGGTCGATGAAGGCCGAGGCGAGGCGCTCGAGCTCCTCCAGGGTCAGCACCTGCGCCTTGGGCAGAAAGGTCATATGCTCGGCCATGCAGTAGACGCAGCGCAGGTCGCAGCGATCCGTGACCGAGACCCTCAGGTAGGTGACGGCGCGGCCGAACCCGTCCACGAGGAGCGGGCGGGACCGGACGGCGGGCGCGGTGTCGAGCGGCGTCATGCCCGGGCAACATAGGCGGGGTTTGCGGAACATGACAGGGGCGCAGGACGCAGGGGCAAGGGGTTACGCCGCCATCGTGCTCGCCGCCGGGGCCGGGAGGCGGTTCGGCGGCGGCAAGCTGCTCGCCCCCTGGCGCGGTCGCCCCCTGGTCGCCGGCGCGGTCCGGGCGGCCCTTGAGACGCCTTCGGACACAGTGATCGTGGTCACCGGGACCGACGCCCAGGCCGTTGGCGAGGCCTGCCTGGAGGCGGCGGAGAAGGCCGGCGGCGCATCGCGGCTTCGCCTCGTCCATGCCCCGGACCACGCCGAGGGCATGGGCGCCTCCCTCAGGTCGGGGATCAGCGCCCTGCCGCCCGGGACCCGGGGGGTCTTTGTCTTCCTCGGCGACATGCCCGGCCTGCCGACCGGGATCTCCGCTCCCCTCCTCGAGGCGGTGGAGTCGGGCGCCCCTGCGGCGGCGCCGTTCCACGAGGGCCGGAGGGGACACCCCGTCCTGTTCTCGGCCGGCCTGTTTCCCGACCTCGCGCGGGCTGCCGGAGACGCCGGCGCACGGGATGTCCTCCTGGCGCTGGGAGACGGCCTCGCCCGGGTGAACACGGAGTCCCAGGGGGTCCTCTTCGACGTCGACCGGCCCGGGGACCTGGCTGAAGGGGCCTAGAGGATCCAGCCGCTCCCGAGGCTGGCGAGGGAGACGCCCACCAGGATGACCTGGTCGCCATTGCCCATGTCGACGATGACGTCCGCGCCCACCTGGGAAACGCTG
>CAIMLY010000321.1 GCA_903842425.1 uncultured Alphaproteobacteria bacterium
CGCAGGGCGTGGATGTCGTCGCTCAGGCGGAACAGCGCCACGTAGAGCTCGCAGAACGCCCGCCAGAGCAGGGCGAGGATCCCGATCACCAGCACTCCGCCCACCAGGACGCCGAGGGCCAGCAGGAAGCCGAAGGGCGACTGCTCCCGGATCGCCACGCCGACCGCGGTCCCGATGAAGCCGAAGCCCACAAGGGCGGTGATCCCCAGGCCCGACCAGTAGATCAGGTGGATGACCTGGCGGGTCATCAGGGTCTCGAAGGACATCAGGTCCCAGAGCATGTCGGGCGTGAACTTCGCCGGCCGGCTGTTCGGTTTCAGATCAAACATCAGCTTTCCATGTACGGATCGGCGCCGGCCCCGGAGGCGTCTTCGCTAGCAGTCCCTCGACCGGGCTGCAACACGGCGGGCAGGAGGGGCGGGAGGCCATCAGATCACGCCTACGGTCTTGAGGCGCGCCCGGGGGTGAACTTCGTTCTGGCTCAGGACCGGGGTCTGGCCCCGGAACCTCTCGATGAGGGACCGGACGTAGGGCCGGATGCCGGGGCTGGTCAGCAGGACCGGGGAGTCCCCGACCTGGGCGGCCCGCTCGAAGGAGTCGCCGACCGAGCGGATGAATTCCTGGAGCCGGGAGGGCGCCATGGAGAGCTGCCGCTCCTCGCCCGATCCCACCAGGGACTCGGCAAAGGCGGTCTCCCACTCCGGGGACAGGGTGATGATGGGCAGGGCTCCATCGTCGCCGCGATGGGCGAAGGAGAGCTGGCGGGACAGGCGCGACCGGACCTGCTCGACCAGGCTGGTGAGGGACCCGCTGTGCGGCGCCGCCTCGCTGAGGCCTTCGAGGATGGAGGGAAGGTCGCGGATCGACACGCGCTCGCGCAGGAGGGCCTGAAGCACCCGCTGGATGGTGGTCACAGACACCACCGACGGAACGATGTCGTCCACCAGCTTCTTCTGTTCCACCGGCAGGTCCCGGAGGAGCTTCTGCACCTCGGCGTAGGAGAGCAGGTCCGGCATGTTCTCCTTGAGGATCTCGGTCAGGTGGGTCGTCAGGACCGTGGACGGGTCGACGACGGTGTAGCCGCGGAACGTCGCCTCCTCGCGCAGGCCGTCCTCGATCCAGGTGGCGGGGAGACCAAAGGCCGGCTCGCGCATGTGCTCGCCGGGCAGTTCGACCTGGCCGCCGCGCGGATCCATCGCCATCAGCGCGCCCAGCCGCACCTCGCCGGTCCCCGCCTCAAGTTCCTTGATCCGGATGAGGTAGGCCTGGGAGCCCAGCCGCATGTTGTCGAGGATCCGGACCGGCGGCATGACGAAGCCGAACTCGGCCGCCAGGGTCTTCCGGAGGGCCCGGATCTGGTCGGTCAGCCTGCGCCCGTCCAGGTCGTTGATGAGGGGCAGGAGGCCATAGCCCAGCTCGATCTTGATCTCGTCGATGGCCAGGGTCTGGCTGATCGGTTCCTCAATGTCGGTCGTTGGGGCCGAGAGGTCCTCCACTCCAAGGACCTCGGCAAGCCGGGCGCTGGAGGATCGCCTCCACGCAAGGACGGCCGCGCCGATGGAGAGGATGGCGAAGGGAAGGACCGGCATGCCGGGGATCAGGGCGATGACCCCGGAGGCCGCCGAGACCATGCCCAGGCTGATGGGGTTCATCGCCAGCTGGGTGACGAGGGCCTGGTCCGTCGATCCATCCACGCCGGCGTTGGACACCAGGAAGCCCGCCGCGATCGAGATGATCAGGGCCGGGATCTGGGTCACCAGGCCGTCGCCGATGGTCATGATGGTGTAGGTCGAGGCCGCTTCCCCGAGTGGCAGGCCGTGCTGGAAGGTCCCGATCAGGATCCCGCCGATGATGTTGATGGCGACGATGATCAGGCCGGCGATGGCGTCGCCGCGCACGAACTTCGAGGCGCCGTCCATGGAGCCGAAGAAGGTGGATTCCTGCTCCAGCTCCTTGCGCCGGCGCCGGGACTCCTCCTGGTCGATCAGTCCGGCCGAGAGGTCGGCGTCGATGGCCATCTGCTTGCCGGGCAGGGAGTCCAGGGTGAAGCGGGCGGCGACCTCCGCGATCCGTCCGGAACCCTTGGTGATGACCACGAAGTTCACGATCACCAGGATGGCGAAGACGATCAGGC
>CAIMLY010000322.1 GCA_903842425.1 uncultured Alphaproteobacteria bacterium
ACCTTCATCAACGAGATGGCCGACCTCTGCGAGGCCGTCGGCGCCGACGTCCAGCAGGTGGCCAAGGGGATCGGCCTCGACAAGCGCATCGGCGGCAAGTTCCTCAACGCCGGCCCCGGATACGGCGGCTCCTGCTTTCCCAAGGACACCCTGGCCCTGGTGCGCACCGCCACCGACGCAGGCTCCCCCGTCCGCCTCATCGAGACCACCGTGGCGGTCAACGACGCCCGCAAGAAGGCCATGGCCGCCAAGGTGGCCGCCGCCGTCGACGGCGACCTGGCCGGCCGTACGGTCGGCGTCCTGGGCCTGACCTTCAAGCCCAACACCGACGACATGCGCGACGCCCCGTCCCTCGACATCCTCCCCGCCCTCCAGGCCCTGGGCGCCCGCATCCAGGCCTTCGACCCCGAGGGCGTGGCCGAGGCGCGCCACCTCCTGCCCGGCGTGGACTTCCGCCCCGACGCCTACGCCGCCGCCGAGGGCGCCGACGTCCTGGTGATCATCACCGAATGGGACCAGTTCCGCGCCCTCGACCTGGAGCGTGTGAAGACCCTGATGCGCACCCCCGTGCTGGTGGACCTGCGCAACATCTACAAGCCGGCGGACGTCCGGGCCCTGGGATTTACCTACGCTTCGGTGGGGCGGGCGTAGGTCCCCTTGCCGGCCAGTATCGCTTTCGATACACTGATCTCGTGAAAGCCGTCGTCTTTCTGGGGGACAGCCTTTCGCGCCTTCGGGAATTCCCGGAGTCGGCGCGGGCCACTGCGGGCTTCCAGTTGCACCAGTTGCAGCAGGGTCTCGATCCCGACGACTGGAAGCCCATGGGTACGATTGGACCCGGCGTGCGGGAGATCCGCATTCGGGACGCTTCGGGGGCCTTCAGGGTGATCTACCTGGCCAGGCTGGAGGATCGTATCCTTGTCCTGCACGCCTTCCAGAAGAAGACCCAGAAGACGGCGCAGAAGGACCTTGACCTCGCAGCGGCAAGGCTGCGGGCCTGGAGACGGTGATGATGGAAATCCAGACCTTCGAGAACGTCTTCGACGCCCTCGCCGACACCCCGGCCGAAGCGGCGAACCTCAAGGCGCGGGCCGAGATTCTCTCCGCCGTGGCGCGGAGAGTGCGATCCTGGAACCTGTCGCAGGAGGCCGCCGCCGCGCGGCTCGGGATCACCCGTCCCAGGCTGAACGACCTGCTCCGGGGAAAGCTTGGGAAGTTCTCGCTCGACGCCCTGGTCAACCTTGCGACGGCGGCGGGACTGCGACTCGAAATCCGGATCGCCGACGCAGCCTGACCCCCTCAGAACCCCCCCGTCGCCATCGCCGCCAGGGCCATGACCAGGCACACCCCCGCCGCCGGCAGGGCGGTGAACTTCTGGTGGGCGCCCATCTCCACGCGGGCCAGGCCCACCAGCAGCCAGGTGGAGGGGTCGAGGGGGCACAGGAGGTGGAAGGGCTGGCCCATCAGGTCGGCCCGGGCCATGTCGGCGGGGGCGATCCCGTGCACGGTCCCGGCCTCGGCCA
>CAIMLY010000323.1 GCA_903842425.1 uncultured Alphaproteobacteria bacterium
AGGACCTGGACGAGGGCCGCGGCGTCCTTCAGGCCCAGGTTCAGCCCCTGTCCGGCGACGGGGTGCACCCCATGGGCGGCGTCGCCGAGGAGGGCCGCCCGGGGGGCGGTGATGCGCTCGGGAAGGTGCAGGGACAGGGGATAGGTGAAGACCTCCCCGTCCAGCCGGGGCTGGCCCAGGAGATCGCCGAACCGGCGCTGGAGATGGGCGTGAAAGGCCTCGGGCCGGGCGGTCTTGAGGGCCTGGGCCCGGGACGGCGGCTCGGTCCAGACCAGGCTGGCCCGCTGGCCGGTCAGGGGCAGGATGGCGAAGGGGCCCGAGGGCAGGAAGTACTCGTGGGCGACCCCGCCATGGGGGCGGTCCAGGCGGACCGTGGCGACCACCCCGGTCTGCCGGTAGGACCAGCCCGTGCTGCGGATCCCCGCGGCGGCGGCGACGGCGGACACCCGGCCCTCGGCGCCGACGGCGAGGGGGGCGGTCAGGACCCGCCCGTCCTCCAGGCGGACCGCCGCGGCGCCGGGGGTGAAGTCGACGCCGGCGACCCGGGCCGGGGCCAGGACCTGGACGCCCTCGCGCCGGACGGCCTCGGCCAGGGCGACGCGGATCCGCCGGTTCTCGATCATGTAACCGAGGGGCTCGCCCTCGACCCGGTCGGCGATCTCGGCGGCGTCGAACCGCAGGAAGGCGGAGGGGGGCGCCCCCGCGGAGGGGCCCGGGAGGCGGCCGTCCGTGACCAGGATCTCGGCGATGCGCTCGGCGTGGGGCTCCAGGTCCGCGGCCAGGCCCAGGGCCCGCCACTGGCGGAAACTGGAATAGGCGATGGCCGAGGCGCGGCCGTCAAAGGCCGGGGCCAGCTGGGCGTCGAAGGGCTGGGCGTCGACCAGGATGGGCTTCAGGCCGCTGCGGGCCAGGCCCAGGGCGAGGGTCGCGCCGGCCATGCCGGCGCCGGCGATGATCACGTCGGCGTCCATGGGGCGATAAGCCGCCGCCGGGCCGCCGGCGTCCAGCCCCTGCGGCCGTTCACGGATTTCATGGACGTTCCGGTCCACTTGGGAGTTGTGCCCCGGCGCGGCGCGGCCCAAGGTGGGCGGCAAGGGAGACGGGAAGCTCCCGAGTGCAGAAGTGAGGGGGGAAGCGATGGACCGCGAAAGTCCAGGGCGGCCCGGCGGTTGCGTCAGGGCCCGGACCGAGCCCGGGGGGCGGGTCTGATGCCCCGGCGCCTGGGACAGGTCGACGAGTCCAAGGGAATCGCCATCCTCGAGGCCGCCCGCCAGGCCCTGGCGGAACGCGGCATGGGCGCGTCCATCGAGGACATCGCCCGGCGGGCCAGGGTTTCCAAGCAGACGGTCTACAACCGGTTCGGCTCCAAGGCCGAGCTGGTCAGGGTTCTGGTCGAGCGGCGGGTGGACGAGATCACGGCGCACCTCGACAGCCCGGGGACGGGCGAGGGGCCCGAGGAAGCCCTGGCGGGCTACGCCCGCGTGGTCCTGGAGTCCATCGCCACGCCCTCGTCCATCGCCCTCCTCCGGATCCACATCCAGGGGGCGGCCGAGATGCCGGACCTGGCTCGGACCTTCTTCGAGTCCGGGGCGAGGACCTCACGGGCCCGGCTTGCGGCCTTCCTGGAGGGCGAGACCCGGGCGGGCCGGCTGCGGGTGGACGACTGCGCCCTGGCGGCCGAGTTCTTCGCCGGAATGGTGATCGGCTCGCACCAGACGGGGCGTCTGCTCGGCGTGGACTCCGAACTGGGCCCCCAGGTCATCGACCGGATCGCACGGGAGGCGGCGACCCGTTTCGTCCGGGCCTACGGGGCCTGAAGCCCGGAAGGGGCTCAGCCGTCCTCCGCCTCGTCGGGCAGGCCCATCATGTGGAAGCCGGCGTCCACGTGGACGACCTCGCCCGTTGTCGAGCGCCCCAGGTCCGACAGCAGCCAGAGGGCCGCCCCGGCGACCCCCTCCATGCTGGTGTCCTCCCGGAGGGCCGACAGGGCCCGGCCCTGGGCGAGCATGGACCGGCCGCCGGAAATGCCTGCGAGGGACAGGGTGCGCATGGCGCCCGCCGAGATGGCGTTGACCCGGATGCCCTGGGGGCCAAGGTCCCGGGCGATGTAGCGGGTGGCCGCCTCCAGGGCCGCCTTGGCGACGCCCATGGTGTTGTAGTTGGGGATGGCCCGTTCCGAGCCGAGGTAGGTCAGGGTGATCAGGGAGCCGCCGTCCGGCATCATCCGGCTGGCCCGGCGGGCGCAGTCGACGAAGCTGTAGGCCGAGATGTCCATGGCCGTGCGGAAGCCCTCGCGGGTCGCGTTCTCGACGAAGGAGCCCTTGATCTGGTCGCGGGGGGCGAAGGCCAGGGCGTGCACGAAGAAGTCGATCCTGCCGAAGGCCGCCTCCACGGCGGCGAAGCCGGCGTCCATGCTGGCGTCGTCCGTGACGTCGACGGGCTCGATCACGCTCGCCCCGACGCTTTCGGCCAGGGGGCGGACCCGCCGCTCCATGCCCGGGAGGTGGAAGAAGGCCATCTCGGCGCCCTGGGCGGCCAGCTGGCTGGCGATGCCCCAGGCGATGGACTGGTGGTTGGCCACGCCGGTGATGATCCCGCGCTTGCCCTTCATGAGCTCGCCCGCAGGCATGTTGTACTCGTCGGCCACTTCGCGTCTCCCGAATTGCGCTGGCGGGGGTCGTCCCCGCCCCGTCAGACCCTGGACATCACCAGGCACCCGTTGGTGCCGCCGAACCCGAAGCTGTTGGACATGACC
>CAIMLY010000324.1 GCA_903842425.1 uncultured Alphaproteobacteria bacterium
GCCGTGCGCCGGGCCGCCTGCGCATCACCTGGTCGTCCGAGACCGTCTCCGGCCGGCCCATCGATCCCCAGGTCCAGGCGGCCCTGGAGCGCACCGCCGACCTCCTGCGCCGCCTTGGCCACGACGTGGTCGAACAGGGCCTGGGCATCGACTACCGCGCCCTCTACGCCGCCCGCGGCCCCGTCTCGGGCGCCAACTTCGCCGCCGGCATGGCGCGGCTGATCGAGGAGGTGGGCCGCGAGCCCGAGCCCGACGAGCTGGAGCCCTTGACCTGGGTCTCCCTCAAGGGCGGGCGCAAGGTGACCGGCGAGATGGCCCTGCGGTCCCTGCAGGAGCTGCGCATGCTGAACCGGGCCACCCTGGCCGCCTTCCGGGACCGCGACGTCCACCTGACGCCGGTCCTGGGAACCCCGGTGCCGGAGATCGGCTTCATCGACCCGGTCAACCTGGAGCCGAAGGAGGTCAACCGCCGGCAGGGCCAGGTCTTCCCCTTCACCCCGCCCTTCAACTTCTCGGGCCAGCCCTCCCTGTCCCTGCCCCTGGAGACCACCGCCGACGGCCTGCCCGTGGGCATGATGTTCACCTCCCGCTACGCCGACGAGGCCACCCTCTTCCGCCTGGCCGGACAGCTCGAGCGCGAGGCGCCCTGGGCCGGGCGGCGGCCGGCGGTCTGGGCGTGAAGGGACTCGCCCGGCGCGACTGGCTGACCCTGGCGGCGCTCAACGGTTTTTCGGCCATCGCCATGGGCGCCTTCGCGGCCCACGGCGTGTCTGACCCGAAGGCCGCCGAGTGGATCCGGACAGGCGCCCAGTACGCCTTCTGCCACACCATGGCGACCTTCGCCTCGGCGGCCCTGATGGGCATGGGCGCCCCACGGGCCCGCTTCGCCCCGGCCTTCTTCCTGATTGGCTCGGTGATCTTCGCCGGAAGCCTCTACGCCATGGCCTTCGGCGCGCCGAGATGGCTGGGCGCGGTGACGCCGGTGGGCGGCGTCCTCTTCCTCATCGGCTGGGCCTGGCTGGCCCTTTCCGCCCGGGACCTGGACCGGGGCGGCTGAACGCATCCGACCGCCGTTGACCCCCTCACCCGGCTTCGCCGGGAGCTCCCCCTTGGGGGAGCAATGGGCTCTTCGTCCCTCCCCATCGGGGGCAGGGCTATCGCATATGGCCGAGCATGGAGAGCAGGAAGGCGTCGTCCCATCCGGCGCGCTTGAGCTTCTTCTTCATTGAGCCCTTTGCGGGGTGATGCCTGGCGATATTGAGGGCGAGTTTTCTGAGGAGGGCGAGGTTCTGTGGGGCATTGTCCTTGCGGCTCCTTGCGCGGTCTTCTTCGAAGGCGACGTCCAGGACCCAGTGGAGCTGGTTCTCGATCGTCCAGTGGGTCCTTGCGACCTGGAGCATCCGCTCTGCGGTGAGCAGAGTGGAGAGCAGATACCATCGTACGATCACGGCCTCGGGCTCGTTGCGCATCTTGCGGCGGGTCTCGACGCGGGCGACGGCGGCGAGGCCGGGGAAGTCCATGCCCTGGGCGGGGACGACGATGGCGGTGCGGCTTTCGGACCGGTCGTGGGCTCTGACCGGACCGCTCGCCGCCCCGTCTGCGGGATCGAGGGTGTCGAAGAGGGCCTTAACCTGCGCCAGCCGGACCGGCTGGTTCGCCTTCAGGGCCAGGGCGTAGTCCGCGCCGGTGTCGAGGATCGCCTGCGCCGTGTCGGCCCGGCAATGCAGGGCGTCGGCGGTGACGATACAGCCGTCGAGCCGCAGGAGCGCCAGGGCCTGCCGGGCGCCCAGCGCCTCGTTGCGACCCGGCGCAAGGCGCTGGCCGATCACTAGCCGCGCCTCGGCCGCCCAGACATTGACCAGGTGCAACGGCGTCGCCTTGCGCCCCCGCTCATAAGCCCCGCGCAGCGCCTTGCCGTCGATCGCCACCACCCCCGTCAGCGCCCCGGCGAAGGCCCGCGTGAACTTCGCAAACGCCGCCTCGAACGGCTCCGGCTCCAGAAGACGGAACACCCGGCTGAACGTGTCGTGGCTCGGCGGACCGTGCGGTAGGCCCACCACCTGACGCAGCAACTCCAGCTTGGCGTCCGCGAACTCCGCCATGTCCGTGCAGTCCTCCGCCCCGCAAAGAACCGCCGCCAGAGCCACGAACATCACTTCCA
>CAIMLY010000325.1 GCA_903842425.1 uncultured Alphaproteobacteria bacterium
CCGGTGCCGGCGTCGCCCGAACCGGCCACCAGCTTGGAGCCGATGCCGCGGATCTGGAAGTTGTAGCCGGTGAAGTTCCCCTTGGAGAAGTTCACGTTCGGGATGGCGAGCACCAGGTTCGGACCGCCGTCGATCCGAGACTTCTGGAGGGCGTCCTGCGAGAAGGCGGACACGGCGATCGGCACGTCCTGGATGGACTCGGCCTTCTTCTGGGCGGTGACGACCAGTTCCTCGATCGTCGCGCCTTCCTCGGCGGCGAAAGCGGCGCCCGAGAGCGCGAAGGCCGAGGCGCCGGCGAGGAGAAGCGCCTTCATTTGGTTGGACTTACGCATGCAACTCCTCCTGTCGGGACGGACTTTGAAAAGGCCGCCGTCTCCGGTTTGAGCGCCCGCAGGTCAGCGGGCCGGCCGGCGAAACGCCGGTTCTGCCCCGGATGTCAGCGGATGGACAGGAGAAGTCAACGGGCGCCGTTGCGTAAATTGGACGCTTCGTGCGCACCGGGCTGACACTGTTGCCAGAAAACCCGGCGTTTTTGACAGCGGGGTCAATCCTGGGTCGTTTTCGGCTTGCAGGGTCCCGTGACGCCGCCCGCCCCGCGACTCGCAGGGCGGACGGCGCCGCCGGATCAGAACTTGTACTGCAGCTCGATCCCGTAGATCCGCGGCGGCGCCACCGAGTAGCTCTTGGTGATGCCCTGGACCTCGGGGGTCGTCGCGCCGGTGGCGGAGAGGATGTAGCCCGCCTCCCGGTTGCCCACGGCGCCCGCGTCGTAGCTGATGTTGTCCGTAAGGTTCTTGCCGTAGACGATGATCTTGTAGCGGTTGTCCGCCGACGACCAGGTCAGGCGGGCGTCGATCTGGTCCCAGTCCGGAGCCTCGGTGTACCAGCGCTCGAAGACCGTCCCGTACTGCTTGTCCCGCCAGAAGTAGCTGAGGGAACCCGCCAGGGAGCCGGCCTCGAACTCCCAGGTGTAGTTGACGTTCAAGGCCACCTTGTTCTTCGCCGCGTTCGGCAGGGAACTGCCCTCGAGGCTCTGGGTGCGGGTGTAGTTCACGCCGGCCGTCGGGGTGTAGGCGTCCACCGGGCAGGCCGTGACGCCGCCGGTGACCACGGCGCACTGGGCAAAGGTCAGCAGCGGCTGCGCCTTCGGGTCGATGGCGGTCGGGTCGACCGAGTCCACCGCCGTCCCCTCCTCGATCTCCGTGTTGTTGTAGGAGTAGTTGAAGAGGATCTGGAGGTTGTCGATCGGCTGCCAGGTGGTCTCCAGCTCAAAGCCCTGCGAGATCGACTTCGGCACGTTGTAGAAGTCAGTGGCCGTGGTCGGCCCGGGCCCGAAGGCCGGGACGGCGCCCGTCGACACCCGCGTGATGGGGATCTGCAGGTTGTCGTACATGTAGTGGAACAGAGCCATGTTCGTCTGGAGCGTCGGCCCGAAGTTCTTCTTCAGGCCGATCTCGAACGAGTCCACGGTCTCCTTGTCCGTCGTCGGGAAATAGCTCAGCACGGTGAAGATGCCGATGTTGAAGCCGCCCGCCTTGTAGCCCTTGCTGTACTTTGCATAGGCCATGGTGTCGTCGTCGGGCTTCCACTCCAGGCCGGCCGTGCCGGTGACCGCCTCCCAGCTCTGGCGCTGCTGGCGCGTGGCGAAGCCCGTGGCCGCGTCATAGGTGGTCTTGCCCACCACGCCCGGCTTCAGGACGTCGCCCGAGGACACCACACTGCCCAGCTGGGTCAGGTCGATGATCGGCGGCACGCCGAGGGCGGAGAAATCGCAGCCAGGGACGGCGAAGCAGGTGATGCGCACGGACTCCTGGCCCCACTTCTCGTCGTGCGAGTAGCGCAGGCCCAGGGTGGTCTTCCAGGTCTCATTCAGCTGCCAGTCGATCTGGCCGAAGACCGCATAGGACTCGGCATGGACGTCGGGCCGGTTGTCAAAGCGGCGGAAGTCCCCCGTGGTCGCCGGGCAGGCGCCACCCGTCTGGGCGCAGAGGAAACCGAAGGCGAACGGGCCGTTCCATTCCGGCTGACGCGGGTTCGTCGTGTAGACCGGCTGGGTGTAGTGCTGCTTGAAGTAGTAGGCGCCGGCCACCCACTGGAGCGGGCTGTCGGAAGTCGAGATCACGTTGACCTCGTGGCTCCAGAAGGAGTTGTCCTCCTGGTAGTTGAAAGCCTCGCTGGGATTGATCACCAGGGGGCCGCGAGCCCCGAGGGCCGGCAGGGTGTAGGAGGCGATCGGCGCCGCCCGGTTGGTGTCTGTCGTGCCCTGCAGGATGTAGTGGTAGTGCACGCCCCCGGTCAGGTATTTCACGTCGAAGTTCTCGGCGTGATAGATCCACTCGTTGGCGATGGTCAGGGAGACCGGCAGGGTCACCTTGTAGGGAACCTGGCGGGCCATCTTCCAGGGGCTGTCGATCGCGGGATTCTTGCAGCCGCCCGGGTTCAGGTTGACCACATTGGTCACGCCCGTGTTGATCGGACCATTGTAGCAGGCGAAGCCCTGGTTGGGCTGGGTCGCGCCGGGGGGCGAGAAGTAGGTCGGCCAGGGAGAGGGCGTCCAGTTGCCCGAGGCGGCGCCCGGACCGCCCGCGCCGTTGCGCCACTGGGTGCCGATGACCTTCAGCCAGGTTTCGAGCTTGTCGTTGAAGTCGATCTTGACCTGGAGCTCGGTGGTCCACTCGTTGCGGACGTTGCCTTCATCGGGCATGCCGGGCACCAGGTTGTCGATCCAGCCATTGCTCTGGTTGAACCAGTTGCCGGAGAGCCGGACCCCGACCCGGTCGTTGATCGGCAGCGAATAGGTCGCCTCAAGGCTGGTGGCGCCATAGTTGTCGACGCCGAAGCGCGCCTCGCCACCGGCTTCCTTGGAGGGCCGCTTCGAGATGATGTTCAGCGCGCCGCCGATGGAGTTCCGGCCATAGAGGGTGCCCTGCGGACCCCGCAGGACCTCGATGCGGTCGATGTAGAGCGTGGACGACCCGGCCCGCACGGCGAAGGTCTCGTAGATGCCATCCGAATAGTTGGCGACGGCGGCGTCAGCGGAGAGCACGTTGGTCAGGCGACCCACGCCCCGCAGGGACACCCGGTCGGTGGAACTGTTGTACTGCAGGCCCGGGGTGAAGTTCGTGATGTCCTGGATCGTGCTGATGCCGATCAGGTCGCGCTTGGCGGCCGAGAAGGCGGACACCGCCACCGGCACGTCCTGGAGGCTCTGCTCCCGCTTCTCGGCGGTGACGACCAGTTCCTCGATCATGTTGGACGACTGGGCCATTGCGGCCTGGGAAGTCGCCGCGAGGGCAAGACCCGATGCGGATACGCACAGGATACGCTTCAGACTGAACGAACTCATGACTGGATCCTCCCCCCGGTGGAAACGCCCGGTTTTGATGATTATGTTTACTTTGTAAAACGCTCCTACGAGGCCCACCCCGTGGACTGACTTCAGACCAAGGACAGTTTAGCATGGACCGACCAAGTCAATTGGCCATCGCTCAACAATCCGTGAAGGTGCAATGCGGGATAAGTGAAGGCATACTGAGGCTTCGAAGATTGGATTCCTTACAGGGCAACGGAGTCCGCGTTTTTGCATCGCAGCGAGAGCAGGGGTATTGAAGCGCATGTTCCCGTCGGATCACGCCCTGGTGCTGTTCTCGGGCGGGCAGGACTCCACCGCCTGCCTCGCCTGGGCCCTGGACCGCTACGCCCATGTCGAGACCGTCGGTTTCGACTATGGGCAGCGCCATGCGGTGGAGATGGCCCAGAGGACCACCGTACTGGAGCGGATGCGCGCGGCCTTCCCCGCCTGGTCCGCCCGCCTGGGCCCGGATCACTGCCTGGACCTGTCCGCCTTCGGGGCCATTGGCGACACCGCCCTGACCTCGGCGAGGGCCTTCGAGATGGATGCCCGCGGCCTGCCCAACACCTTTGTGCCGGGCCGGAACCTCGTCTTCCTGACCTGGGCCGCAGCCCTGGCGGACCGCCGGGGCCTGTCGCGGCTGGTGGGCGGCATGTGCGAGACGGACTTCTCCGGCTATCCCGACTGCCGGAGGGATACGCTTGACGCGCTCGAGGCGGCGCTCAACCTCGGGATGGACCGGTCCTTCGTCATCGACACGCCCCTGATGCAGCTGACGAAGGCCCAGACCTGGGCCCTGGCCCTCCGCCTGGGCGGCCAGGCCCTGGTGGACCTCACCCTGGAGGACACCCACACCTGCTATGCAGGCGAACGCGGCGTGCGCCACGACTGGGGCCACGGCTGCGGCGCCTGCCCGGCCTGCGAACTGCGGGCCCGTGGCTGGCGCGAATGGGAGGCGGCGGGTCGCACCGCCCTTGCGCCGTGAGCTACGCCGTGAAGGAGATCTTCCTGACGCTGCAGGGCGAGGGCGGCCAGGCGGGCCGCGCCGCAGTCTTCTGCCGGTTCGCCGGCTGCAACCTCTGGTCCGGCCGGGAAGAGGACCGGGCGACGGCGGCCTGCAACTTCTGCGACACGGACTTCGTGGGCATGGACGGTCCGGGCGGCGGCCGTTTCGCCAGCGCGGACGCCCTGGCGGACGCGGTTCTCGCCGCCTGGCGCGCCGGCCCTGACGAGCGACTGGTGGTGCTGACCGGAGGCGAGCCCCTCCTCCAGCTCGACCCGGCCCTCATCGACGCCCTGCACGGCCGGGGGTTCAGCATCGCCCTGGAGACCAACGGGTCCCTGCCCTGCCCGACCGGCGTCGACTGGATCTGCGTCAGCCCCAAGGGGCAGGTCCCCGTGGTGCAGAGATCAGGCCAGGAGCTCAAGCTGGTCTTCCCCCAGCCCGGCGTGGATCCCGCCGCCTTCGAGGCGTGGGACTTCGAGCGCTTCCTTCTCCAGCCGATGGACGGTCCCCGGCTGGCCGGGAACACCCGGGCGGCGATCGACTATTGCCTTTCGCACCCCCGCTGGCGTCTAAGCGTGCAGACCCACAAGACCCTCGGTATCCCCTGACCGGTTCGCCGGCCCGCCAGACATGACCCAGCGCCAGTTCGAAATCACCAAGGCCGCGAGCTTTGACGCCGCGCACTACCTGTCGGAGGGCCCGGACCACCGGCCCTACCGGCAACTGCATGGCCACTCCTTCCGGGTCGAGGCCTCGGTGCGGGGCGCCCCCGGCGGTCCTGTGGGGTGGGTCGCGGACCTGGCGGACCTCGACTCCGACCTCAAGGCTGTGGCGGGCGAACTCGACCACGGCCTCCTCAACGACAAGCCGGGGCTGGAGCGGCC
>CAIMLY010000326.1 GCA_903842425.1 uncultured Alphaproteobacteria bacterium
CCCCGAGCCGGAGTTCATCCGCTGAGCGCCATGAGGCCCGGGCCTTCCGGCCGGGCGGCCGCCTGTCTCATCACCGACGCCCAGGTCGCCACCTTCCGCGACCGGGGCCTCCTCCGCCTCCCGGCCGCCTTTCCCGCAGACGCCGTCGCCCAGGCCCAAAGCGCCGTGTTCGCCGTGCTGGAGCGGGCGGGGCTGTGGGCCGGAGGCGCCTGGCGGCTGGAGGGAGCGGATCGGCCCCGCTGGCCCGCCCTCGGCAAGGCGCCGGCGGCCTTCAAGGGCCGGGCCGTGACCGACGCCCTGGAGGCCCTGGTCCCGGAGGCCCTGCGGCCGGACCTTTCGCGCCTTTCCGGCGCCGCCGTGGGAACGGCGGGCGGCCTTCACCGGCCCCAGGTGCTGTGGACCCTGCCCAATGCCGACGCCTGGTCCCTGCCGTCTATCCTCTGGCACACCGACGTCCCCCGCGCGCCCCAGGCCGGCTGCCCCGGGGTCCAGGTCTTCAGCTTCCTTTCGCCCGTCGCCCATGGAGCCGGCGGAACCCTCGTCGTCGCCGGCTCGCACCGGCTGCTCAATGACCAGGGCGATCTGAGGTCAAAGGCCATCAAGGCCCGCCTGCGCGCCCTGCGCCCCTTCGCCCGCCTGATGGACACCGCCCACCCCGACCGCCCCGCCGCCCCCGGCCCCCTGGGCGAGGCGGACGGCGTGCCCATCGAGGTGGTGGAGCTGACCGGCGCCCCCGGCGACCTCTGGCTGATGGACATGCGGGCCCTGCATACGGCTTCGCCCAATGCGTCGAAGGCGCCGAGGCTGATGATGACGTGGCGGTTTTTGCGGGAGGGGTGAGGGGCTCAGCAGCCCTTGAAGCCGGCCATGAAGCAGGCCGTCGAGAGCTTCTGGGCCCGGGCGATATCCTCGGGGGTCATGAACTCCGCGAGGGTCTGCTTGGCCACCGCCACCTGTCCCTTGGAGCCGCCCCCGTAGCCGCGCGTCCCGGCGAGGTTGATCCACATGTAGGCGCGGACATAGTCCCGCGGCAGGCCGTGCTCATTGGCGTAAGCGGCGCCCAGCTGGTACTGGGCCAGGCCGCTTCCCGCCTCGGCGGCCCGGCGGAACCACTTCATCTCCGTCTCGTGGTCGACCGCCGTCGCCTGACCCTCGTGGTGCATGAGGGCCAGGGCGTTGGTCGCCTCCACGTGGCCATTGACTGCGGCCTTCGAGAACCATTCGAAGGCGTCGGCGTCGCTCTGCGGGACGGAGGTTCCCTTCCGGAACATCCGGCCGAGATAGAACTGGGCCGGGGCGAAACCATCGTCTGCCGCCATCCGGATCCACTGGATCCCCTTGACTATGTCCCTCCGGACCCCGGCGCCGTCCTCATAGGCCAGGCCCAGGCTGAACCGGGCGTCGTTGTTCCCCTGGGCGGCGGACTTCGCATAATACTCCGCAGCCTTGGCGACATCGTCGACCGGCCCCTCCGGCGGGCCAAGCCGGTACATCTCCCCGACGGCGTACTGGGCGGCGGCGTTTCCGGCGTCCGCCTGCGTCTTGCAGGCCTCGCACAGCCGCGCCCAGTCGGCGTCCGGCGTATCCTCGGTCGGGCCCTCGTTCCATACCGCATAGGTCGCCCCGCAGTCGGTGATCACCTGGGCGGTGGCGGTTCCGGGCAGGACGGCGCTGGCAAGGACGGCGCAGGCGAACCCGGCGAGGGCATGGGTGAAGGACCTGGACATGGCGGAAACCCCTCGACCGGACAGGTGGACGAGGGCGCAGGATCGCAGGCCAGGGTTAAGGCTTCGCGTGCGGAGGGGCGCTGGCCTCAGGTCCAGGGTCTTCTGCTTGCGGAAATCGGTCTGCGCCCTCCAGCAAGGCCTTGTAATCCTCAGCGGGCAGCAGGGTTGGAGGCGTCCAGTTCCCGAGGTCGGCTTCCGGCCGCCAGCCATAGGCCTCGAGTTGGTCGGGCGTAATGGTCTTGATGAGCTCGATTAGCGCCCTGCAGGCGATCGCTGTGTAGAGCGGCAGCTCTCCCGCCCAGGGTTTGCCGTGCCCGATGAAGACCGTCGCGCCGGCGATGGAGGCGGCGACATAGAGGGCGAGGGTCTCGCGCTCCCGGTCGCCCAAGCGGGGGTTCAGCTCGCCGATCAACTGGGTCAGCCGCCGCCGCTCCAGGATGTAGATGCTGTCGATGGCCTGGGCCACGAAGGCGTCGTGGTTTGCCAGCGCCCATAGGTGAGGGAAGAGCCCTGTTGTCCTCCGGGTCTGGATGTCCTCCAGCAGCAGGCGGATGGTCTGTTCCAGCTTGTCTTCCGCGCTGGCCCCAGGGGTTTGGTCGATCGCGTTGAAGCGCTCTGCGTAGGGGGTCAGGACAAGGTTCAGGACGTCCTGGAGAAGGTCGGTCCGTCCCTTGTAGTAGTAGGTGACAGCGCCGATGCGGACGCCGCAGCGCCTCGCCACCTCCCGCAGTGACAGGGCCTGGTAGCCACCCTCGAGAATGCTCTCCAGCGCCTTGTCGAGGATCTGCGCCACCCGGTCGCGACCCGCCTGGTACCGCCCGGAACCCGCGCGCGTGCTCAGTCGCCA
>CAIMLY010000327.1 GCA_903842425.1 uncultured Alphaproteobacteria bacterium
AAGGACGAGAAGGAACAGAAGAACTACGCTGTGACGCTTGGCGTTGCCGGGAATTCTGCGCAGGGTATCCCTGCCTCGGGCCTCATCGGGCCGCCCGCCGGAACCCCCCCGGTCCTGGCCGTGGACTTCGAGGAAATGACGGGCCGTTTTGGCTTCGACTGGAAGCCGGAACTGTCCTTCACCAACCAGTCCCTGATCTATGCCTTCTACTCGCGCGGCTACAAGGCAGGCGGCCTGAACCCGGCCTGCTCGCAGAACTGCACGGGCCTGAACGCGACCTTCGAGCCTGAGTTCATCAACGCCTACGAGATCGGCGCGAAGAACACCCTGCTGGACGGCACCCTCCAGCTGAACGGTACCGTCTTCATGTACGACTACACCGGCTACCAGGTGTCGAAGATCGTGAACCGGACCTCGATCAACGAGAACATCGACGCCAAGGTGAAGGGCATCGAGCTGGAGTCCATCTGGAACCCGATCCAGCCCCTGCGCTTCAACGCCAGCATCGGCTGGCTGGAAAGCGAGATCACCGGCGGGACCTCGATCGACGTCTTTGACCGTACCCAGGGCGATCCCAACCTGATGGTCGTCAAGGCCAGCAATGCTTCCAACTGTGTGGTTTCCAAGGCGACGGCGGGCACCGCCCTGTCGGTCTCCAACGCCACCAACAACCCCTTCAACCTTCTCGGGGCCTGCTCGGGCGCGTTCGGGCCGGCTTCGGACGGTGTCAACGTGAACCTGAAGGGCAAGGAACTGCCGAACGCCCCGCACTTCACCGTCTCGCTGGGCGCCCAGTACACTGTGGAGATGGACAACGGCTGGACCGCCCTTGGCCGCGTTGACTACTACCACCAGACCGACAGCTACGCCCGGATCTACAACTCGGTTCCGGACGAGATCGAGGCCTGGAGCAACGTCAACCTGACCCTGTCCCTGGCCAACTCGGACAATGGCTGGTCTGTCGAGGCCTTCGTGAAGAACGCGACGGATGAAGAGGTGATCACCGACACCTACCTGACGGATGACTCGTCGGGTCTGTACCGGAACGCCTTCTACACCGAGCCGCGGACCTTTGGCGTCGGCGTCTCCAAGACCTGGTAAGTCGCCAGGACCGGGCCGGACTTCGGTCCGGCCGGGCGGAAATCGAGGGGCCCGCGGGTAACCGCGGGCCCCTTCTGCTTTTGCCCGGGGCTATTGCGGAGATTGTTTCACTCTTAACTTTCGGGAAAGGCGGGACCTTCACGATTAACGGGCGAGGCAGAAGGCTCACCGCAGGACATGTCGGCCCCGGACTATCTCTTTGATCGCGTGACCCAGGAGATCCGTCAGCAGATGGATTGCATCCTGGCCCTGACCAGCCGGCTGGCCACGCCGCTGCCGGCGGCCGACGCGCGGGCCTGCGTGGAGGGCGTCGCCGCCGCTGCGGAAGCGGTCCGCCGCATCACCGCCTCCTCCTCCGACATCCGGGCGGCCATGACGGACACCCTCGCCCTGACCCTGGGCCCGGTGGCCCTTCGCGACCTGGTCGACCGTCTGGATGACCGCTGGCGCGAGCGCCTGGCGGGGTCGGGCGTCACCCTCCTGGTGTCCTACGACGGCCCGCCCGAGGGCGCCGCCATGCTGGACGCCGACAGGACCCTGCAGGTGTTCGACGGCTTCCTCGCCCACGCCCTTTCCGGGGTGCAGCGCGGGACGGTCGAGGCCATGCTCAGGGTCCGGGAATCCGGCGCGGACATCATCCTCGAAGGCCGGGTCCGGTCTGCAACCGGCGCCCCCAGCACCGACTTCGAGCTCGACGTGCGCGAGATCGAGGCCATGTTCGGCCTCGAGGCCGCCATGGGCTTCATGCTGGGCCGCCATATCCTTCGCCGGCTGGGGGGCCGCGCCCGCTCCCTTCACAACCCGGGGCAGGGCGAGACCCTCAGCTTCGCCTTCCGCGCCGACCGCCCGCCGGCGCGGCTGGAAGAGGTGGCCGGCACGGACCGCGCCGCCCACATCCTTGTGGTGGATGACAACGCCACAAACCGCATGGTGGCCGAGACCCTGTGCAGCATGTTCGGCTGCACCACCGAGCCTGCCGAGGACGGCGAGGAGGCGGTCGCTGCGGCGGCCTCGGGCCGCTTCGACCTCATCCTGATGGACATCCGGATGCCGCGCCTGGACGGGGTGGCCGCGACCCGTCGGATCCGGGCCCTGCCCGAGCCGGTCAGCCGCACCCCGATCATCGCCCTCACCGCCAACGCCGACTCCGAGGAGACCGCCGCCTATCTGGGGGCGGGGATGAATGGCGTCGTGGAAAAGCCCATGAAGCCGGACCAGCTGCTGCAGGTGGTCCGGGAAAACCTGGCCCGGGGTCCCGAAGGCGAGGTCGTCGCCGCCTGACCCCTTTGCCCCGGCGCCGGTCCGGGGCATCCTCCCGTCCCTGAGTCCCGGGGGAGGGTATGGAATGGCCAGCTGGTACGAACGGACGATCCTGCCGAAGTTCCTGGCCTGCGCCTGTTCCGGCCCCCAGATGATGCGCCAGAGATCGCGCCTGGTGCCCCGCGCCAGCGGCCGGGTCCTGGAGCTGGGCGTCGGCATGGGCCTGAACCTGGCCTTCTATGATCCCGCCCGGGTCACATCGGTCAGCGGCGTCGACCCGGCCCCCGAGCTGCGCGCCATGGCCGAGGCCGCGCCGAGGCCCGAGGGCCTGGAGGTCGAGATCCTGCCCGGCGTGGCCGAGGACCTGCCCTTCGAGGCGTCCAGCTTCGACAGTGTGGTCTGCACCTTCACCCTCTGCTCGGTCCATGCGCCCGAGCGCGCCCTGGCCGAGGCCATGCGGGTGCTGAAGCCGGGCGGGCGCCTGTTCTACTGTGAGCACGGCCTTGCCCCCGAGCCGAAGGTCGCCCGCTGGCAGAGGCGGATCGAGCCGGTCTGGAAGCGCCTGGCCGGCGGTTGCCGCCTGACCCGGCCCATCCTGCCCCTCCTGGAGGGCGCCGGCTTCCCCACTGGCGACGCCGAGTGCGCCTTCCTGCCCAAGGTCCCCCGGTTCGCCGGCTGGAACATTCTGGGCGAGGCGGCAAAGGGTTAACGCCCCTTAGCCGTGCGCCTTTCCGGACCGTTTACCCGCCCCACGGTTTGTGGGGAGTCGATACGCAATCAAGGAAGGAATCCCGGACGTGGGAACCTATTACTACGCTGGCCACACCTACGAGATCGTCAAGACGGCCATGACCTGGGCGGCCGCAAAGGCGTGGGCCGAGAGCCGGGCAGGTCACCTGGCCTACATCACCAGCGCCGCCGAGAACCAGGCCCTGGTGACCATGACCCAGTACGAGTCCGGCCTCGACACGGCGCCCAGCGCCAGCGACGGCGGCGGCGCGCGCTACCTCTGGCTGGGCGGCTCCGACGCCGATGTCGAGGGAACCTGGCGCTGGGGAGACGGGACCCTGGTCACCTCCGGCTACTCCAACTGGGGGGCCGGGGCCTTCGGCGTGGAGCCCGACAATTATGGCGGCGTGCAGGACGCCATGGCCTTTGGCCTCCAGGCCTGGCCCCAGCCCTCCGGCGGCATCGGAGTGGCCTACAAGTGGAACGACGTGAACCCCGCCAACAGCCTCTACTTCGTGGTGGAGTGGGACCACATCCGCGGCACCACGGGCGCCGACAACATCAGCCGGACCGGTGGCGAGACGGTCTATGGCCTCGAGGGCAATGACGTCATCAGCTACGCCTCCGGTTACAACTACCTGCGCGGCGACGCCGGCGACGACTCGGTGTCGGGAGGCACGGGCTTCGACGACATCAACGGCAACATGGGCAATGACACCCTGCGCGGGAACGACGGCGAGGACTGGGTGGTCGGCGGCAAGGACAACGACCTGATCTTCGGCGATGCGGCGTTCGACATCGTCTACGGGAACATGGGCAACGACACGGTCGACGGCGGCGCCGGGAGCGACTGGGTGCGGGGCGGCCAGGGCGACGACTCCGTCACGGCCGGGGCCGGCGACGACTGGCTGTGGGGCGACCGCGGCAATGACACGATCAGCGGCGGGACCGGCGCGGACCTCTTCCACAGCTTCGTAAACGCCGGCGTCGACCGCATCACCGACTTCAGCTTCGCCGAGGGCGACCGGCTGAAGCTGGAGGGCGCGCCGTCCTACACGGTCTCGCAGGTGGGCGCGGACGTCATCGTCGACATGGGCAATGGCGACCAGGTCATCCTGGTGGGCGTCTCCCTCGCCAGCCTCGGGAGCGGCTGGATCCTTTGAGCCCCCCGGAGCCGGCGCGCCCTCGGATCCGGCCGGCCCTTCGGCCGGATATGTCGGCCATCCGCGACATCGAGCGCGAGGCCGCGCAGAGGTTCCTGGGGACACCGGAGGCCTGGATCGCCAGCGACCCGCCGGCGCCGGAGGCGCTCCTTGACGCCCGTCTGGAGGACGGCGGCCTTTGGGTCGCCTGCCTTGACGGGGAGCCGCCCGTCGCGGCCCTTCGGTTCCGCCCCCTCGGGGACGCCCTCTACATCGAGCAGCTCGATGTCCTGCCGGCCTTCGGGGGCAGGCGGCTTGGCGCAGCCCTGCTGGACCATGCGGGCGACCTCGCCCGCGAGGCGGGCTGCTCAGCCCTTGTCCTCTCGACCTTCCGGGACATTCCCTGGAACGCGCCCTGGTACGGTCGGATCGGGTTCGAGGTCATCGACGTCCTGCCGCCCGAACTGGAAACCCTCCGGAGCGAGCACCTCGCCCGCGGTCTCGATGAGAGCCGAAGGGTGTTCATGCGCCGGAGCGTCCGGGGGCCGGAGACGGATGCCTGAGCCGGAACCGCAGCGCGCGTCTTCACTCCGGGATTGGTAGCTGGGGGCGGGATCGAACCGCCGACCTGTGGGTTATGAATCCACCGCTCTAACCATCTGAGCTACCCAGCCGCCGGGCCTTTCGGCGAGGGGCGGTTTATAGGGTCTGGCGCGGCGCGCTTCAAGCCGCTTGGGAAGCGGGGCGTGG
>CAIMLY010000328.1 GCA_903842425.1 uncultured Alphaproteobacteria bacterium
GAGGCCGGCGACACCGGCGGGGTCTCCGAGACCCAGCTCCACTTCGAGATCCGGTACGCTCCGACCCCGACCGAGCGGGCCCGGCCGGTCGCCCCGACCCTGCTCCTGCCGCGCTGAGGCGGGTCAGAGGGGCAGGGCGACCCCCCTCGAGCCCGCAAGGTCGAGGATGAACTGCCAGGCGACCCGGCCGGAGCGGCCGCCGCGGGCCTGCGCCCACTGCAGGGCCCGGCGGTCCGTTCCGCGCACCGGAAGCCCGTAGCGCCGGGCATAGGCGCGCACCGCCGCCAGATAGGTCTCCTGGTCCATGGGCGGAAAGCCGATCCACAGGCCGAAGCGGTCCGAGACGCTGACCTCTTCCTCGGCGTCCTCGGCGGCGGCGATCCGGCCGCGGTCCTCGACATGGCCGCGGGGCATCAGGTGTCGGCGGTTCGAGGTGGCGAGGAACAGGACATTTGGCGGCGGGCCCGACACCCCGCCCTCCAGGGCCGACTTCAACGCCTTGGCGGCCTCGGCCCCATCCTCGAAGGACAGGTCGTCGCAAAGGACCACAAAGCGCTCGGCGCGCCCGCGCAGCAGGTCGAACAGGCGGGGCAGGGCGGTGACCTCGTCCCGGTCCACCTCGATCAGCCGGAGGTCGCCCCGGTCCCGGGCGCAGGCCATGAAGGCGGCCTTGGCCAGGGAGCTCTTGCCAGCCCCGCGAACACCCCACAGCAGGGCGTGGTTGAAGGGCAGGCCCGCCGCAAAGCGCTGGAAGTCGGTGAGGAGCGTCTCCTTCTGGCGGTCGACGCCTACCAAGGCGTCGAGGGGCAGGGGATAGTCCGGGGCCGGGATGAAGACGCCCCGGCCCGCGTCGTGCCGGAAGAGCCGGGCCGCCGAGAAGTCTGGGGATGGGGCCTCCGGGGGCGCCAGCCGTTCCAGGGCTTCAGCGATCCGGACCAGCAGGTGTGAGATGTCCTGTGTCATGTGAAGTGCTTAGCCATCCGGGCGGTCCATTGCAAAAGGTCGGGCGAGCGCATAGCTTCCGGCCACCCTGAATTCGGGCGCGACGCGCGCCCGCCCCCCTTCGGAGAGGCCATGTTCGCCACCCCCGCCTTTGCCCAGACCACCGCCGGCGCCTCCGCCGGAGGTCTCGAGGCCATGCTCCTGCAGATCGCCCCCCTCGTCGGCCTGTTCGTCCTGTTCTATTTCCTGCTGATCCGTCCGCAGCAGAAGCGGATGAAGCAGCACCAGGAAATGCTGGCCGCCCTGAAGCGCAACGATGTCGTGGACCTCGCCTCGGGCGTGGTCGGCAAGGTCGTCCGCGTCGAGGATGCAGAGGTGGGCGTCGAGATCGCCCAGGGCGTCACCGTCAAGGTCGTCAAGTCGATGGTCTCTTCGGTCCGTTCCCGCGGGGAAACCGCCGCAAACGACGCCAAGGCCTAGGCCCGGCCCGATGCTGGCTCCCTCGCGCTGGCGGCTGATCTCCGTCGTCGTCGCCCTGATCTTCGGGGTCCTGTTCACCCTGCCCAACCTTTTGCCCGCAGGCATGAGGGAGTCTCTGCCCGGCTTCCTGCCGAAGCAGACCTTGAATCTGGGCCTGGACCTCCAGGGCGGTTCCTACCTCAAGCTGTCCGTCGACACCCGCGCCCTGCGCGTGGAGAAGACGACCAACCTGATCGAGGACATCCGGACCACCCTCCGGGCCGATGACATCGCCTTCACCGACCTCGGCCAGGTGGGGTCGGACGTCACGGTGCGCATCACGGATCCGGCGCAGGCCAACACCGCCCTGAACCTCCTGCGTTCCCGTCTTGGGGGCGACATCGCGACGGGAGGCAGCGGCCTGGAACTGTCCGCCCAGCCGGACCAGCGCATTCGCCTCGGTTTCTCCGAGCAGGCCCTCAACGCCGAGGCCAGCCGGGCGGTGGACCAGTCCATCGAGATCATCCGGCGACGCATTGATGCGCTCGGCACCCGCGAGCCTGCCATCCAGCGGCAGGGGATTGACCAGATCGTCGTCCAGGCGCCGGGCGAAAGCGATCCTGAACGGCTGAAGTCCATCATCGGCCAGACCGCCAAGCTGACCTTCCAGATGGTGGACGACTCCGTCTCGGTGGCCGAGGCCATGCAAGGACGCGTCCCGCCGGGCTCGGTGGTGCTGCCCAGCCAGGACGAGGGGCCGCTCCTTCTGAAGAAACGCGCTGTGGTCACCGGCGAGATGCTCACCGAGGCCTCCCAGGGGTTTGACGGCCAGAGCGGTCAGCCGGTGGTCAACTTCCGGTTCAACGGCCAGGGGGCCGCCCGCTTCGGCGAGGTGACCGCCAGCAACATCGGCAAGCGTTTCGCCATCGTCCTTGATGGCAAGATCATCTCCGCGCCCGTGATCCAGAGCGCCATCATGGGCGGCTCGGGACAGATCTCCGGCAACTTCACGGCCGAGAGCGCCAATGACCTCGCCGTGCTCCTGAGGGCCGGCGCCCTGCCGGCGCCCCTCAAGGTCGAGCAGCAGAACACCGTCGGCGCCGAACTGGGGGCCGATGCGGTCCGCGCTGGCGCCATCTCCCTGGCCATCGGCGCGGTGGCGATGTTCGTCTTCATCGTCCTCGCCTACGGTCTGTTCGGCGTATTCGCCGCGCTGGCGCTGGTCCTGAACGTCCTGCTGATGATCGGCGCCATGTCGATGACGCAGGCCACCCTGACCTTCCCGGGCATCGCCGGGATGATCCTGACCCTTGCGGTGGCGGTGGACGCAAACGTCCTGATCTATGAACGGGTCCGCGACGAGGCCCATCTGGGGCGCTCACCGCTCCAGGCGCTGGAGCACGGCTACGAACGGGCCCTTGTGTCCATCTTCGACGCCAATATCACCAGCGCCATCTCGGCCGTCATCATGTTCATGTTTGGCGCCGGGGCCGTCCGCGGCTTTGCGTGGACCCTGTTGATCGGCGTGATCACCTCGGTCTTCACGGCGGTGGTCGTGACCCAGCTCCTGATCGGCTGGTGGTACCGGGCGAAGAAGCCCAAGACCCTGCCCATCGTCTAGAGGCACCCATGCGCTGGCCCTTCATCACCAACCTGCCCCGCGAGTTCAATTTCGACTTCGTGCGGCTGGCTCCCATGGCGGCGGTGCTGTCCGCCATCCTGATCTCCATCGCGGTGGGCTCCTTCGTCTTCCGCGGCATGAACTTCGGGATCGATTTCGTCGGCGGCGCCCTGATCGAGGTGGAGACCCAGAAGCCCCTCGACATCGCCGGCCTGCGCCGGGTGATGACCGAGGCCGGCGGCGAGGACGCACAGGTGCAGTCCCTGGGCCAGGGCAATGGCGCCATCCTGCGGTTCCGGGTGCCCGACGACGCGGACCTGAACGCCAGCACCCAGGTGGTGAAGGGCGCGCTGGAGAAGGCCTTTCCCGGCATCGAGATCCGTCGGGCGGAGACTGTCGGAGGTAAGGTGTCGGGCGAACTCGCCCGGTCCGGGGCCATCGCCCTGACCGTGGCCATGTTCCTGATGCTCCTCTACATCTGGTTCCGCTTCCAGCTGCAGTTCGGCCTGGGGGCGATCGTGGCCGTGCTTCACGACGTGGTCCTGACCCTGGGCGCCCTGTCCCTTGCCCAGCTCGAGGTCTCCATGACCTCCATCGCCGCCCTGCTGACCGTCATCGGGTATTCGATGAACGAGAAGGTCATCACCTTCGACCGGCTGCGCGAGAACCTGCGCAAGTACAAGACCACCCCCCTGCGGGACATCATCAACCGGTCGGAGAACGAGCGCCTGTCTCGGACCCTGATAACCGGCTCGACCGCCATCATCGCCCTTTCCGGCGCCCTTTTCTTCGGCGGGCCGGTCCTGTTGCCCCTGGTCTTCACCATGGTCTTCGGGGTGATCATCGGGACCTACTCCTCGATCTATGTCGCCCTGCCCATCATCCTCCTCTGGGGGGTCCGGCGCGACGACGACGAGGCCGTGCCGCTCAAGCCGGCCAACGCGCGTCCCGGATGAGCCGCTCGGCGCCGCAGGTCGACGCCTTCGGCGGCGGCGGTTTCCGGCTTTCCGGAGACTGGCGCCCCGGCTCGGTCCTGATCCTGGACGACACCGCGCGGGACTGGGCGGTGAGCTCTGCAGCCGGGCTCACGGCAGCCAGCCTTTCCGCGGTCCTCAAGGCCGGGCCGGGCGTCTGCGAACTGCTGGTCCTCGGGATGGGCGCCCAGAACGGCCTGCCGCCCCGGGAGTTGAGGGAGTCCTTCCTGCGGGCCGGCATCGGCCTTGAGTACCTGGACACGCCCTCTGCGGCGCGCCTGTACAATCTCCTGACTGCAGAGGGCCGCAGGCTCGCTGCCGCCCTCATCGCGATTTGATCCAGATCAAACCGCGGCTTCCCGCGCCCGCCGAATGCCCTTAAGAGAAGGTTTCAGGGGAAGACTCTCAGAGGGCTAAAAATGTCGAATCTTGTCTCGGGACTGCTGTCGAACCTCCGCAACACGGTGATCCTGAGCTCGATCATCACGCTTGTGGTGGTGGGCGGGTATCTGCAGCACGCCGGAGGGGTGGACGCCACCTTCGTCCAGGCGGTGCTTCGCTTCCTCCACCTGGTGTTCGGCATCATGTGGATCGGACTTCTGTACTATTTCAACTTCGTCCAGCTCCGGAAAATGCCGGAGATCCCGGCGGAGCTGAAGCCGGCCGTCTCCAAGTACATCGCGCCTGAGGCGCTGTTCTGGTTCCGCTGGGCGGCGCTCTTCACCTGGGTGGCAGGTGTCATCCTGGCCTACAACCGCGGCTATCTCTTCGACGCCTTCGCCCTGGGCCTGACCAGCGGCAACCCGCAGCACAGCTTCATCGGCCTTGGCATGTGGCTCGCCACCGTCATGTTCTTCAACGTCTGGGTCTTCATCTGGCCGAACCAGAAGATCGCCCTGGGCATCGTCGACGCCGACGCGGACGCCAAGGCCAGGGCGGCGAAGACGGCCATGCTGTTCTCGCGTCTCAACACCTTCCTGTCCATTCCGATGCTGGCGACCATGGGCATGAACCAGACCATCTTCGGCTGATCCTGCCGGACACCGACCGACGGACGGGCCCGCAGCCTCTGCGGGCCCGTTTCCGTGTGAGGCCTCCCGTGAACCCTGAGATGACCGACGAGACCGGCGCCACAGATCCCGGCGACCTGGAGGCTTCGCTTCAGCGGACCGATCCGGACCGCTGGCTGTCCAGCCGGTTCGCCGCAGGCGCGCCGTCCCGCAAGGCCCTCGTCGCCCTCTATGCCTTCGACAATGAACTGGCGCGCGCCCCCCGGGCCGCCTCCAATCCGCTCGTGGCGGAGATGCGCCTGGCGTGGTGGCGGGAAGTCCTGTCGGAGATCGCCTCCGGGGGCGCCGTACGCCGGCATCCGGTGGCCCTGGCCCTTGCCGGGATGGTGCGGACGCACCGCCCTGGTCCCGACCTGCTGGACGGCCTCATCGACGCTCGCCTGCGGGAACTCGATCCCAGGCCCATGACCCTTGACGAGGCCCTCGCCTGGGCGGAGGGGACGGGCGGGACCTGCGCCCGGATCGCCGCCCTCATCCTGGACCCGCAGAGCGATCCGGACGCGGCGGCGGCAGGGGGCTCCGCCTGGTCCATCGGTCGGTTGATCCTGACGGCCGGGCTGGCGCCCGAGGCGGCGCAAGAGGCCCTGGACACGCGCCTCGCCGCCGCCCGCGGGGTCTCCGCTGCAGCCTTCCCCGCCATCGCCCACGCGGCCCTGGCCCGGGCCCGGGCGCAGGGGCGACGGCCCTCAGCCCTCGGCGACCGCCTGCGGCTGATGCGGGCGGTGCTGGCAGGGCGAGTCTGAAGCCCACGACGCCAGGTCCGCCAGGGCCCGTTCGCCCATGGCCAGCTTGCGGCCACGGGTCCGGACCTTGGCGCCCAGGCGGCGGCCGTCGGCATCGCGCTTCGGGGCCTCCACCGGCGGCATCAACCCGTAGTTGATGTTCATCGGCTGGAAGGAGCCCTTGCCGCCATCGAGGTGGCCGCCCGTGATGTGGTTGACCAGGGAGCCCAGGGCGGTGGTCGCGGGAGGCGCCTCAAGCGGGCGTCCCAGGCGCTCCGCCGCGGCGAGCCGTCCAGCCAGGAGCCCCATGGCCGCACTTTCCACATAGCCCTCGACCCCGGTGACCTGCCCGGCGAAGCGCAGGCGCGGCTGGGCCTTCATCCGCAGGCTGCGGTCCAGCAGCCGTGGGCTGTTGAGGAAGGTGTTGCGGTGCAGGCCGCCCAGGCGGGCGAAGACGGCCTTCTCCAGCCCCGGGATCATCCGGAAGATATCCGTCTGGGCCCCATGCTTCAGCTTGGTCTGGAAGCCCACCATGTTCCAGAGCGTGCCCAGGGCGTTGTCCTGGCGCAGCTGGACCACCGCCCAGGCCTTCTCGTCGGGCCGGTGGGCGTTGGTCAGCCCCACCGGCTTCATCGGGCCATGGCGCAGGGTCTCCCGTCCCCGTTCGGCCATGACCTCGATGGGGAGGCAGCCGTCGAAGTAGGGCACGTTCTCCCACTCGCGGAACTCGGACTTGGGGCCCGCCAGCAGGGCGTCGATGAAGGCCTCGTACTGGTCCCGGTCCATGGGGCAGTTGATGTAGGCCTGGGTGTCGCCCCCGGGTCCCGCCTTGTCGTAGCGCGACTGCCGCCAGGCGATGTCCATGTCGATGGACTCGAGGGTCACGATCGGCGCGATCGCGTCGAAGAAGGACAGCTCGTCCTCGCCGGTCAGTCCCTGGATGGCCTGGGCCAGGGCCGGCGAGGTGAGGGGGCCCGTGGCGATGATCACGCTGTCCCAGTCGACCGGCGGCAGGCCCGCCACCTCGCCCCTTTCGATCGTCACGAGGGGATGGGAGGACAGCCGGGCGGTCACCGCCGCCGAGAAGCCATCGCGGTCCACCGCCAGGGCCCCGCCGGCCGGGACCTGGTGGGCGTCCCCGCAGGACATGATGAGGGAGTCCAGGGCCCGCATCTCTGCGTGGAGCAGGCCCACCGCGTTTGCGGTCCAGTCGTCGGCCCGGAAGGAGTTGGAACAGACGAGTTCGGCCAGGCCGTCCGTATGGTGGGCGTCCGTCCGCCGGTGGGGGCGCATCTCGTGCAGGATGACGGGGACGCCGGCGCCGGCGATCTGCCAGGCGGCTTCGGAACCGGCCAGGCCGCCGCCGATGACATGAATGGGAGCAGGTGACATGCGTGGCTAACTAGCAACGATCCCGACGGATCGCGAGCCGAACCTCCGTCGCTCTTGCGCTGCCCCGGGGGCGGTAGCCAAATGAGGCGAGGGGAAGGACCGATTCAGGACCCTCAGGGTCACGGTTCAGGTGCGCGACATGACGGTGTTTTCCGCAGTGGATGCGGCTTTCGAAGGCTTCAGGGTGACCTGGGAGAAGCCGAAGACCCTCCTGATCTGGACGGGCTTCTTCCTGGTGGTGAACCTCCTGCTGCCCCTCGCCCTCTTCGGACTGGGCCTCAACACCCAGATGGCCGAACTGGAGGCCGCCAGCGCCAACCCCTCCCAGGATCCCGAAGCGGCGATGGAAAGCCTCGCCGCCCTCGCGCCCGTGTACGCCCTTCTGATCCCGGTCGGGCTCGTCGTCCAGGCGATGATCGCCGCCGCCGTCTTCAGGCTGGTGCTGGATCCGGAAGACTCCCGGATCCATCCGGTCCAGTTCGGACGGGAGGAAACCCACCTCATTCTCCTGACCCTGGCCTACACCCTGCTCTCCCTCTTCGCCGTGGTTGCGGCGGTCCTGGTCGGCGGGGTCGTCGCCGGCCTGGCCGCGGCGGCGGGCGCCAGCCCGGTTGTCGGCCTCCTGACCGGTTTCGCCCTGATGGGCGGCCTGCTCTATGTCGCCGTCCGGATGTCGCTGGGGCCTGTCATTACTTTCTCCGAGGGTCGGATCGCGATCTTTGACTCCTGGGCCGTTACGCGCGGGCTCTTCTGGCCGATCCTGGGGACCTATGCGCTTGCGATCATTGCGGTGGCGGTCTTCTACCTGCTGTCCCTGGTCCTGGCCGCCGCCCTGGGAACCCTGATCTCGGGCGGCGACCTCCAGGCGGTCGGCCGGGTCATGAGCCCGGACATGACCTCGATGGAAGCCTTCTTTTCCCCCGGACAGGTGCTGATGCTGCTGTTCAGCGCCTTCATGAGCGCGGTCTACAACGCCGTCATGTCGGCCCCCGCTGCGGTGATCTATCGCGAGATCCGGGCTCGAAGCGCCCTGGCCTGACCTCAGGCCGAGGCGCTGGGCCGGGCCGCCAGCCGTTCCCGCCAGGCTGCCAGGGCCTTGAGCTCGGGGTCGCAGGGCAGGCCGATCCAGTCCGCGAAATCCACCGTCGTCTGCAGGCAGATGTCGGCCATGGTCAGGGTGTCCAGGGCCAGGAACTCCCGGTCCTGGAGCGCGCGGTCAAAGAAGCGCTGCGCGCCGGCGAAGGTCTCGCGGTTCGACTCCCCGAAGTCCTTGTACTGGGTCAGCAGGGCCGCCGTGCGCGGGTGGGCGTGACGCCAGAAGTTGCCGACCGGCATCATGGCGACGAACTCCACCCGGCGGATCCACTGGTCTACGAGCGCCTTCTCCACCGGAGTCGTGCCGAACATGGGCGGCTCGGGGTGGACCTCGTCGAAATAGCGGCAGATGGCCACCGTCTCGGAAATGCAGGTCCCGTCGTCCAGCTCGAGGGTGGGAATCTGGCCCAGGGGGTTGCGGGCCCGGAACTCCTCGGACTTGTGCTCACGCTTCATCATGTCGATCCGGGTTTCCGGAAGATCGATGCCCTTCTCGGCCAGGAAGATGCGGACCCGGCGCGGGTTGGGTGCGGGGTTGGGGGCGCCATAGAGCTTCATGGAGGGGTCTCCCTTGGGTTCCGGCGACAGGTTCAGCCCGTCATCGCCGCGCGACGGGCGAGGCGCCGGTCTTCGTGCCGGGCCAGAATGTCCGCCAGATAGCGGCCGGTCCAGCTGTCCGGTTCCGCGGCCACCATTTCAGGCGTGCCGGCCGCGACGATCCGACCGCCGCCATCCCCGCCCTCGGGGCCAAAGTCGAGGATCCAGTCGGCGGTCTTCACCACATCCAGGTTGTGCTCGATCACCACGACCGTGTTGCCGGCGTCGGCCAGCTCATGCAGGACCTCCAGGAGCTTCCGGACGTCCTCGAAGTGCAGGCCGGTGGTCGGCTCGTCGAGGATGTAGAGGGTCTTGCCCGTGGCCCGCCGGGACAGTTCCTTCGACAGCTTGACCCTCTGGGCCTCGCCGCCGGACAGGGTTGTCGCCTGCTGGCCGACCTTGACGTAGCTCAGGCCCACCCGCTTCAGCGTCGCCATCTTCTCGCGCACGGTCGGAACGGCCTTGAAGAAGTCGTGGGCCTCGTCGACCGTCATGTCGAGGACGTCCGAGATCGACTTGCCC
>CAIMLY010000329.1 GCA_903842425.1 uncultured Alphaproteobacteria bacterium
AGACCGTTCCCGGGGCGGGGGTCAGGTGGACGAAGGTGCGGTCGGTCTCGGGCGCGTCGGCGCTGCGGGGCGGGGCGGCCATCATCAGGGGCAGGCGAGGGTCCTCCAGCCGCAGGGCCGAGGCGCCGGGCGGGGTGGCGACATACATCGTGCCGGAGATCACGCTGTGCGGGTGGATGTGGCCGGAGTGTGAGGCCCCGGGCTTGAGGATGTTGACCCAGAGGCTGTCCATCTTCAGCCGCCCGGCGCCGAGGTCGAGGTGCAGGTCCTTCGCATAGCCTCGCACGATCCGGTCCAGCCGGCGCCTGAGGTCATCGAAGACGCTGGCCCTGCGCGGCAGGTCGTCGAGGGAGGCGTAGGAGGTGTAGCCCCCGTAGCCGTTGCGCCGGCACCAGTCGCGCCCAGCGACGTCCTCGGCCTCCAGCATGCGGCAGGCGGCCTCGAGGTCTGCGAGGAGGACGTCGAAGTCCTTCCCACCGGCCAGGGTGGTCTCGCAGATGCGGGTGGGGAAGAGGTCGCGGACGGTCATGCCTGACCGCTAGGCCCGCGGCGGGCCGCTGTCAAAACCCGAAGGTTCGCGGCTCAGACCAGGATGTCGAGGACCACGCCCTGCATCTGGTCGGCGGTCCGCATCACGGCGGCGTTGGCCGACACCCCGGCCTGCGCCAGCTTCATGTCGACGACCTCCCGGACGAGGTCGATGTCCATGCCCTCGACGCTCATGGTCGCGACCTTCTGGGCGGACTCGGCGAAGCGGTTCGAGGCGGCGATGAGCCCGTACTGGGCGATGGCGATCGGGTTCATGATCCAGGTCTCCGTGGACCCACCCTGAGCCCTTCGTCGTAAACAAAAAACCCCTGCAAGAGGGTGAACCCGGGTTAAGCTTCCCGCCCTGACGATCTCCTGCGAGAAAGGAGCCCTCCATTTTCGCCGCCCTCTGGCTCGCCGCCGCCATCACCACCGTCTGCCTGGAGCCGGGCGGAAGCCTCAGCCCTGTGACCTGCAAGGCGCCCGGTACGCGGCTCGACGCCCGCCTTGAAGTCTGCGAATGCCTTACCGGTCGCCGGACCGACGCGCCTGTGTGCGCAGCCGACGAGACGCCCCCGGCCGAGACCCAGGCGCTCAACGCCTTCCGCCGCAAGGCCGGGCAGGACGGGAGCCTGGTCGGCGACCGCTTCCGGGACCGGCCCCTCTGCGTCATCCCCACCGCGCCGCCCGCCCGGCGGCCCTGATTCCGCCTCGAATTCCCGAATGCTGGTTCGGAGGGAGACCCAAGCCATGAAGCGCCATTTTCTCGCCCTGGCGGCGGGACTTTTCCTTCTTCAACCCCAGCCAGCCAGAGGCCAGGCGGCGCCCGTCACCCTGCCCGAGGACCCGGGCGCCGTCGTGGTGGAGGAGCTGGTGGTCCAGGCCCGGGAGCCGGGGCCTGCCTGGTGGGTGGTGAAGGACGGGGACTCCAAGGTCTACATCCTCGGCATGCCGTCCGGGGACATTCCGCCCAAGGCGGGCTGGGACCGCCGCTACCTCGACCGCCGCCTCAAGGGCGCCAATAGCCTCATCCTGGCGGATTCCGTGCGCATCAAGGTGGGCGTCTCCTCGTTCGGGGAGGCCATGCGCCTGTATCGCGGCCTGCGTTCCGAAACCCCCCTTGAGCAGAGGCTGGAAGAGCCCCTCCGCTCCCGCTTCATCGAAGCCCGGCGCAAGGTGGGCCAACCCGAGAAGCGTTATGCCAACTGGACGCCCTTCATCGCCTCCCTCACCCTGTTGGGCGACGCCGCCCCGAAGGGCTGGGTCGATCCCCGCAACGACATCATCCGCAGCGCGAAGAAGGCCAAGATCCGCCGCGTGGAAGCGCCCGCCAAGGACGTGAGCGACGTCGCCCGCACGGTCCTGGGGAAGATGGACCCGGCCCTGGAGACCGCCTGCCTGGCCGCTGCGGTCCGGACGGTGGAGCGCTCGCGCCCGAACGTCGTCGCCGAGGGCTGGGCGAGGGGCGATGTCGCCGCCGCGATCAGCGGCCCCAGGGACTTCGAGGGCTGCGTGCTCCTGCTGAACGGCGGCGCCCGGATCTGGCGCGAGATCACCGGCGAACATGCGCGGCTGATCGCCGAGGCCCTCGGGACCCCCGGACACAGCGTCGCCCTCGTCAGCCTCTCCAGCCTGGTCGCCGAGGAGGGCGTGATCCGGAAGCTGGAGGCCCGCGGCCTGACGGTCACGGGCCCCGGCGGAAGCTGATCGGCCTCAGGCCAGGGCTGGGCCCTTCCCGAGGGCGGCGTAGGTCTGCTTCTGGAAGATGGGCAGGGCGGCACGGGCGCCCATGCGCTGGCCGGTGGCCACCTGGCTGGCGGATTCCGGGCCCAGCTCCATGGAGTTCTGGATCAGGTAGATCAGGATCATGTCCTCTTCCGGGTCGGCCTGCCACCAGGTGCCGAAGGCGCCCGGCCAGCCGAAGGCCCCGGACGAACCGGCGCCCATCCAGGCCTGCTTCTCCGGGTCGGTGATGACCGAGA
>CAIMLY010000330.1 GCA_903842425.1 uncultured Alphaproteobacteria bacterium
AAGCTGCCCTCCGGGGAGGGCGCAGGCTTTGCCGGCAACAAGGTGCAGGACCTCTACCGGGCCTATCAGGAGCGCCTGCGGGTGCTGAACGCCTGCGACTTCGGCGACCTCCTCCTGCACAACCTGACCCTGCTCCAGGCCCGGCCTGACATCCTGGAGGAGTACCACCGCCGCTTCCGCTTCATCCTGGTCGACGAGTACCAGGACACCAACGTCGCCCAGTATCTCTGGCTGCGCCTCCTGGGCCAGTCCCGGGGCAATGTCTGCTGCGTGGGCGACGACGACCAGTCGATCTATGGCTGGCGGGGCGCCGAGGTGGACAACATCCTGCGCTTCGAGAAGGACTTCCCCGGCGCCAAGGTCATCCGGCTCGAGCGCAACTACCGCTCCACCGCCCACATCCTGGGCGCGGCCTCGGGCCTGATCGCCGCCAACCGCGGTCGGCTGGGCAAGACGCTTTGGACCGAGGCCGAGGGCGGGGCCAGGGTCCTGGTGCGGGGGGTCTGGGACGGCGAGGCCGAGAGCCGCCTCGTGGCCGAGGAGATTGAGCGCGCCCACCGGGGCGAGCGCGACGAGGCGCCCCTCGCCTATCGCGACATGGCGATCCTGGTCCGGGCCTCCTTCCAGATGCGCGCCTTCGAGGAACGCTTCGTCCTGATGTCCATCCCCTACACGGTGGTGGGCGGGCCGCGCTTCTTCGAGCGCGCCGAGATCCGCGACGCCCACGCCTATCTGCGCCTGGTCCAGTCGCCGGACGACGACCTGGCCTTTGAGCGCATCATCAACACCCCGCGCCGGGGCATCGGCGAGGCCTCGGTCCAGAAGCTGTTCCAGATTGCCCGGGCCTCGGGCGTCTCGGCCCTGGCCGCCGCCCGGGAGGCCGCCGTCACCGACGAGCTGCCGGCCCGCACCCGCACCTCCCTCGCGAACTTCCTGCGCGACCTCGACCGCTGGACGGCCCTGGCCCGCGACACCCACCACGCCCGGGTGACCGAGGCCATCCTCGAGGAGAGCGGCTACACCGACGCCCTGCGGGCGGACCGCACCCCCACCGCCCAGACCCGCCTGGAGAACCTGAAGGAACTCGTCCAGTCCATGGACGCCTTCGACACCCTCCAGGCCTATCTCGAGCACGTCTCCCTGGTCATGGACATGGACCGCGGCCCCCAGGCCGACGCCGTCCAGATCATGACCCTGCACTCGGCCAAGGGGCTCGAGTTCCCCCTGGTCTTCCTGCCGGGCTGGGAGGAAGGGGTCTTCCCCTCCCAGCGCAGCCTGGACGAGACCGGCGAGAAGGGCCTGGAGGAGGAGCGGCGCCTCGCCTATGTCGGCCTGACCCGGGCGCGGAAGTCAGCCCGCATCTCCTTCGCCGCCAACCGGCTGGTCTATGGCCGCTGGACCAGCCAGCTGCCCAGCCGCTTCGTCGACGAACTGCCCGAGGCCCACGTCGAGGCGGTCTCCGAGACCGGCTATTTCAGCGGCGGGCCCGGAATGCAGGCGGCGTCGAGCCGCTGGGACGAGACCCCGGCCTTCGGCTCAGGCTACGATTCCCCCGGCTGGCGGCGGGCCCAGGACCGGCCCCGTCCGGCCGCTCCGGTCAATCGCAAGGCGGTCATCGAGGGCGAGGGCCGGCTTCTCGCCGTCTCCGACCCCCAGTCCAGCGCCTTTGCCCGGGGCGACCGGGTCTTCCACCAGAAATTCGGGTATGGCCGGGTCCTCGTCGCAGAGGGCTCAAAGCTGACCGTGGCCTTCGACAAGGCCGGCGAGAAGAAGGTGCTCGACAGCTTCGTCGAGAAGGCCTGAGCGCTTGCGACCCGGGGCCCGGCGCGCCATCGTGCCGCAGACCTCAGGGAGACGGACATGGCGCGGCTGACAGCGAACGGCATCGGGATCGAATACGACATCCACGGACCCGAGGGCGGAGAGCCTGTCGTCCTGGTGATGGGCCTGGGCGCCCAGATGATCCGCTGGTCCATGGACATGGTCGGCGACCTCGCCGGACGGGGCTATCGGGTCGTGCGCTTCGACAACCGCGACGTGGGCCTGTCCCACCGGTTCGACGACGCCCCGCCGCCCAGCATCGGCGACGTCGCCACGGCCGTCCGCGAGGGCCGGCGACCCGAGGTTCCCTATTTCCTCTCCGACATGGCCGCCGACGCCGCCGGCGTGATCGAGGGCCTGGGCTTCGGCTCGGCCCATGTGGTGGGCGCCTCCATGGGGGGCATGATCGTCCAGATGCTGGCCGCCGAGCATCCGCACCGGGTGCGCTCCCTGACCTCCATCATGTCCTCCACGGGCAATCCCGGCCTGCCGCCGGCGAAGCCCGAGGCCGTGGCCTTCCTCGTCAACCGGGGGCCGGACCCGCACCAGGACCTGGAGGCCTTCCTCGACCATGGCCTGAAGTCGGCCCGGGTGATGGCGGGGCCCGCCGGCCTGCATGACGAGGCGGCCGAACGGGCCGGCATCGAGGCCTCCTTCCGGCGCGCCTACTATCCGGTGGGCTTCCTGCGCCAGTACGCGGCCATCCTGGGGAGCGGCGACCGGCGCGAGGCCCTGCGCCGCATCACCGCACCAACGGTGGTGATCCACGGGGCCGATGATCCCCTGGTCCCCGTCGAGGGTGGCCACGACACCGCCGCCTGCGTGCCGGGCGCAGAGATGCACGTGCTCGAGGCGATGGGCCACAACATCCCCGCGCCGCTGGTCCCGACGGTCTGCGACCTGATCGAGCGGGCCATCCGCCGGGCGGCATGAGGGTCGAGCTGGCCGGCGCGGTCGCCTTCGCCGGCCTTGGCCTGGTCGCAGGCGCCCTCCTGCGCCCCCAGCCCGGGGACTTCCGGCCTGACCCGGCCTTCGAGGCCTCTGGCTTCACCGCCCCTCCCTCGGGTCCTGTGGGGGGCGCCGATCCCACCGGAGGGTGGAACGGAGGCGGCTGGACCGGCGTAGGTCCGGTCCCGGACTATGTGGTCGGAACGGATTCCCGGCAGCCGCCGCCGGGCTACGTTCCCCCCACCCCGGCCTGGGAGGAGCCCGAGCCCGCCAATCCGCCGCAGCCCGCCGATGTGGCGCCTTCGCCTTCGCCTGCGCCCGCGCCTGCGCCCACCCCCGGCCCGGACAGCCCGCCCGCACCCCCTCCTTCCGCCGGGGACGACCCCTCGCCTTCCGCGTCGGAGAGCCCTAAGGAAGGCGCATGAGTGACGACGCCGTCCAGATCATCGCCCGGGGGCCCCGCGCCGTCGCCGAGGCCGCCGCCGCCGTCCTGGACGCCGACCCGGTCCTGGAGGCCGCCACCTACTCCATCCTGGAAGAGGACGAGGACCACGACGTCTGGCGGATCGACGCCTTTCCCACGACGGCCGGGGAGGTTGACGCCCTGCGCCGCCGGCTGGCGGAATTCCCGCAGCTGGTCGTCGCTGTCGAGGCCCTGGCCGACGCCGACTGGCTGGCCATGTCCCTCTCGGGCCTTCCGCCGGTCCGGGCCGGGCGGTTCTTCGTCTATGGCGCCCACGACCAGGGCCGGATCCCGGCCAACGCCGTCGCCCTGCGCATCGAAGCGGGCGCGGCCTTCGGCACCGGACACCACGGCACCACGGTGGGCTGCCTCCTGGCCTGGAACGACCTGATCAAGGCCCGGCGCTTCGACAGGGTGCTGGACGTCGGCGCCGGCACGGGCGTCCTGGCCATCGCCGCCGCCCGCACAGGCGCGCGCCTGGCGCGGGGCACGGACATCGACGCCCCTTCCGTCCGCATCGCCCGGGAGAATGCGGCGCTCAACGGGGCCCGGGCCGAGTTCGTCCATGCCTCGGGCCTCGGCCACCGGCGCGTGCGCTCGGGGGCGCCCTATGACCTGGTCTTCGCCAACATCCTGGCCCCGCCCCTGGTGGCCCTGGCCCAGGACATCCGCGGCGCCCTGCGGCCCGGCGGGGTGGCCATCCTGTCGGGCCTCCTGCGAACCCAGGAGCGGCGGGTGCTGGCGGCCTACCGCTCGCGCGGCTTCCGCCTGCTGCGCCGCATCCACCGCGACGCCTGGGCGACCCTGGTGATCCAGCGGCCCTGAGGACTCAGGCGACCACCCGGCCGGCCCCCAGCTCGGCGCACCAGCGCTTAAGCCGCTCCTGCAACTTCTGGTTGACCAGGTAAGCGCTCAACTCGTCGACATCGATCACCTCGACCTCGTCGAAGGCGAAGGCGTCCTCGCCGTGCGCCTTCCAGGCCGCCTGCATCTGGCGGTTGGGCGAACTCCCATGGCGCAGGGTGAACCAGAGGCTGTTCTGCTGCGAATCGAGGTTGCGGCTCACCCCCAGCCAGGCGCCCCCCGCCGCCGGGCAGGCCACGCGGAAAATCCCAGCACGGGACTTGCGTCCCTCCTTCCAGGCCTGGACCTGGGCCTTGCGGTCCTCGCGGGACATGGCGCCTCCCTTCGGCGGGCCTTTGCGAGTCCCGCCAGTCCGGCCTAGATATCCCTCATGCGCCAGAGCTTCAAAGAGTCCGCCGATCCGTCCTACGGGTCCCTCCACCTGCCCCGCATCCGCGCCGCCATGGCCGCCCAGGGGCTCGACGGCCTGCTCGTGCCCCACGAGGACGAGCACCAGAACGAGTACCTGCCGGCCGCCAACGACCGGCTGGCCTGGGCCACCGGCTTCACCGGCTCGGCCGGGGCCGCCATCGTCATGGCCGACCGGGCCGCGGTCTTCGTGGACGGCCGCTACACCATCCAGG
>CAIMLY010000331.1 GCA_903842425.1 uncultured Alphaproteobacteria bacterium
CGGCGACTATGGCGGCCGGTACGTGCCCGAGACCCTCATGCCGCTGGTGCATGAGCTGGAGGCCGCCTTCCGCGCCGCCATCGCCGATCCGGCCTTCCGGGGCGAGCTCGATGGGTACCTCAAGCACTATGTCGGCCGGCCGAGCCCGCTCTACTTCGCCGAGCGCCTGACCCGGAAGTTCGGCGGCGCCAAGGTCTACCTGAAGCGCGAGGAGCTGAATCACACCGGCGCGCACAAGATCAACAACTGCATGGGCCAGATCCTGCTGGCCATGCGGATGGGCAAGACGCGCATCATCGCCGAGACCGGGGCCGGACAGCATGGCGTGGCCACCGCCACCGTCTGCGCCCGCTTTGGCCTGCCCTGCGTGGTCTACATGGGCGCAGTGGACGTCGAGCGCCAGAAGCCCAACGTCTTCCGGATGAACCTGCTGGGCGCCCGGGTCGAACCGGTGACCTCAGGCTCCTCGACCCTCAAGGACGCCATGAACGAGGCCCTGCGCGACTGGGTCACCAACGTCCACGACACCTACTACCTGATCGGCTCGGCGGCCGGCCCGCACCCCTATCCGGAGATGGTCCGCGAGTTCCAGGCGGTGATCGGCCGCGAGACCCGCGAGCAGATCCTCCAGGTCGAAGGCCGCCTGCCGGACGCCGTCGTCGCCTGCGTCGGCGGGGGTTCCAACGCCATCGGCATGTTCCATCCCTTCCTGAACGACGAGGGCGTGCGCCTGATCGGGATCGAGGCCTCGGGCGACGGCATGGACACCGAGCGCCATGCGGCGGCCATCAACGGCGGCCGGCCCGGGGTCCTGCACGGGAACCGCACCTACCTGATCCAGGACCCGGTGGGCCAGATCACCGAGGCCCACTCCATCTCGGCGGGCCTGGACTATCCCGGCATCGGCCCGGAGCACGCCTTCCTGCACGACGTCGGCCGGGCCGAGTACCTGACCTGCACCGACCGCGAGGCCCTGGACGCCTTCCAGCTCTGCGCCGAGCTCGAGGGCATCATCCCGGCCCTGGAGACCAGCCACGCCCTGGCCCGCCTGCCGCAGATCTGCGCCGAGCTGGGTCCCGAGGGGGTCATCGTGGTCAACCTCTCCGGCCGGGGCGACAAGGACGTCAACACCGTCGCCCAGGCCCTGGGGCTTTCGATTTGAGCCGCGCCCGGATCGACGCCCGCTTTGCGCGCCTGCGCGCCGAGGGCCGGGCGGGCTTCGTGACCTACGTCATGGGCGGCGACCCCGACCCGGAGACCGCCCTGGCCATCCTCGAGGGCCTTCCAGCGGCGGGCGCTGACCTCATCGAGGTGGGCTTCCCCTTCTCTGATCCCCTGGCCGAGGGGCCGCCCATCCAGCGCGCCGCCCAACGGGCCCTGGCCCACGGCATGACCCTCCAGAAGACCCTCGACCTGGTGGCCACCTTCCGCCGCAGGGACCAGGAGACCCCGGTCATCCTGATGGGCTACGCCAATCCCCTGGAGACTCCCGGCTACGCCGCTTTCGCCCGCGCCGCCGCCGAGGCGGGTGTCGACGGCCTGATCGTGGTGGACATCCCGCCTGAGGAGGCCGATCCCCTGGCGGACGCCCTCGACGCCCAGGACCTGTCCCTGATCCGCCTGGCCACCCCCACCACCGACGACCGCCGCCTGCCGGTGGTGGTCCGCCGGACTTCGGGCTTCGTCTACTACGTCTCCGTCGCCGGGGTGACCGGCGTGAAGGAGGCTGATGCCGGCGCCGTGGCCCCCAATGTCGAGCGGGTCCGCGCCGCCTCCGGCCTGCCGGTGGCCGTGGGTTTCGGCGTCCGCACCGAGGAGAGGGCCGCCGAGGTCGCCCGCGTCTCCGACGCCGTCGTGGTGGGCTCGGCCC
>CAIMLY010000332.1 GCA_903842425.1 uncultured Alphaproteobacteria bacterium
CTGGAGTTCGAGGTAGAAGCGGTCGCCGAAGGCCCCGGCCATGGCCGAGAGGGCCGACTCGCCATCCGCTGTCCGCCCGGCGGCGAACAGGGGATCCACGGGCCCGTCGGCGCCCCCCGACAGCAGGATCAGCCCTTCGGACCGCGCCGCCACCTCAGCCCAGGGCACGGAGGGCTCCTCGACGCCGTCAGCCTCCAGGAAGGCCATGGAGGACAGGGCGGACAGGTTCAGGTACCCGGTCTCGGACTGGGCCAGGAGCACGACCGTGGGGGTCCGCGCCCACCGCTCCGGCGCCCGGCCGCCGATTCCCGTGACCGGAAGGGCGCAGCCGATGACAGGCTGGACCCCCGCCTCCTTGGCGCTGACCGAGAATTCGAGGGCGCCGAACAGGTTGGCGCGGTCGGCGATGGCGACGGCCGGCATGCCCTGGCCCGCCGCAAGACCTCCGAGCGCGTCCGCCTTGGCCGCCCCTTCAAGGAGGGAATAGGCCGACCGAACCCGCAGATGGATGAAACCGTCCTCGACCGCCATTGCCTCTTCCCGTCCGTCCTCGCCAGCCCCTTGGGGGCCGGACCTCAGGCCGCCAGGACGGCCACCTGGCACATCATCCAGACAAAACCAGCCACGGACAGAAAGGCCAGCGATTCCTTCGCAAGTCGAGCCATGTCTCGATCTCCCACAATGTTCGTGGAATGTTCCTATTCCGCTTTTGTTCTCATTTCAAGCGCGTTGTTCAGGGACGCTCAGGCGGGAACGATCCGGCCTTGGCGCAGGGTCAGCACCCGGTCCATCCGGCCTGCGAGCTCGAGGTTGTGCGTGGCGATCAGGGCCGCGGTCCCCTGCCCCCGGACCATGGCCCTGAGGCTGTCGAAGACCGAGGTCGACGTCTCGGGGTCGAGGTTGCCGGTCGGCTCGTCGGCCAGCAGGAGGCGGGGCCGGTTGGCCAGGGCGCGGGCCACGGCCACCCTCTGCTGCTCGCCACCGGACATCTGGGCAGGCTGGTGCTCAAGCCGCTCCGCAAGGCCGAGGTCGCCCAGAAGGTCTGCGGCCCGGGCGCGGGCGGCTGCGGGCGTCCGCCCGGCCATCAGCTGGGGCAGCATGACGTTCTCGACGGCGGTGAACTCCGGCGACAGGTGGTGGGCCTGGTAGACAAACCCGATGGCCGCGAGCCGCACCCGGGTGCGCAGGGCGTCGGACAGGTCGGTGCAGTCACGGCCCTCCACAAGGACCCGGCCTGAGGTCGGCCTCTCGAGCAGGCCGGCGGCGTGCAGCAGGGACGACTTGCCGGATCCGGACGGCCCGACCAGGCCGACGATCTCGCCCGCCGCCAGGTCGAGCTCGACACCGTCGAGGACACGCAGCAGGCGGTCGCCGGAGCGGTAGGTGCGGTGAAGGTCGCGGAGCGACAGGACGGCCGCCTCACTCATAGCGAAGGGCCTCCACGGGATCGAGGCGGCTGGCGCGCCAGGCGGGCGGCAGGGTGGCCAGGAAGGCGGCGGCCAGCGACCAGCCGAGGATCAGGACCACCTCCGCCCAGTCGATCCGGGCCGGGATGCGGGACAGGTAGTAGACATCCGAGGCGAAGACCCGGGCGCCGGTCACCCACTCCACCGCCTGCTGGATGGGCCCGATATAGGTGCAGAACACGACGCCCAGGAGAAGCCCGGTCAGGGCGCCGGCCACGCCCACCGCGGCCCCGGCCATGAAGAAGATGCGGAGGATGGCCCCCTGCCCGGCCCCCATGGTGCGCAGGATGGCGATGTCGCGCCCCTTGTTCTTCACCAGCATGATCAGGCCGGAGATGATGTTTGCGGCGGCGATCACCACCAGCATCATGAGGATCAGGCGCATGACGTTGCGCTCGACCTTCAGGGCCCCCCAGAAGGCGGCGTTGCGCTCGGTCCAGTCCGAGACGGAGGCGGCGGGTCCGGCCAGGGCGGCGGCCTGGGCCTTGACCGCCGCGGCCCGATCCGGCTCGGCCAGCCTCAGCTCGATGAAGTCCGGCGCGCCCTCGCGCCCGAAGAACAGGCCGGCCTGCTCGATGGGCATGTAGAGGAAGCTCTGGTCGTACTCGCTCATGCCGACGCTGAAGAGGCCCGAGACGATGAAGGTCTTTCGCTGGGGCGTGTCGCCGAAGGCGGTGGCCGCGCCGGTGGGCGAAATCAGGGTGATCGGGTCGCCGGGGCGGAGCCCCAGGCTGGCGGCGAGGCGCTCGCCGACCAGGACGCGGTCGCCGCCGTACTCGCCCTGCCCCCAGCCTTCCAGGCCGCCGGGGCTGACATTGTCGGAGACGAGGCGGGTGGCCATGAGATCTGCGCGGGAGATCCCCCGCACGATGGCGCCCGAGACCTGGCCGTCGCCCACCGCCATCACCTGGCCCTCGATCACGGGCGCGGCCTGCACCACGCCGGGGATCCTCGCCAGCCGGCCGGCCAGGCTGGACGTGTCCAGCCCGGAGGCCGGGGCGGCGGTGACGAAGACATGTCCGTTGAAGCCGAGGATCCTCGACAGGAGCTCCGCCCGGAAGCCGTTCATCACGCTCATCACGATGATCAGCACCGCCACCGCAAGGGCGATGCCGACATAGGCGATGACGCCGATCATGGCCACGCCGCCTTCCCGCCGCTTGGACCGCAGGTACCGCCCGGCCACCATGCGCTCCCAGCGGCTGAAGGGACCGGCGGGACGGACATCGAAGGCTTCTGAGGCGGGGGCGTCGGACATGGGCTCGGACTTGCGGGAGACCCGACCGCTATGCCCCGGTTCGCGGGCGAAAAGAAGGCCGCCCGGGAGCTGGGCGGCCTTCTCCATCTCGGGGAACGCTCCGACCGTAGCCGGCAAGCCCAGCAAGACGTGGAGGCGGGGCCCTGTCGCGCCCGAAACCGCCTGAGAGGCCCGGCTCTTCAATGGCGCCCGCTTGCTGGGCGAACCCGGCGTCCGGCGCCCGGGGAATGGGCGTCGGCGGGGTCAGCCGAGCCTGCGGATCGGGGTCAGCGGGATCAACTGGAAGTGGAGGACGACGAACAGGATGGCGAACAGGACCGCTGAGACCACTGTGGTCAGAAGGAACTTCTCCTTCAGCCGCGGATTGACTGGCGAGGCCGGATCCCCGCCGCCAGGCGGCTTGATGCCAGCCTCTGCGTGCGACTTCGCACCGAGAGGCAGCACTCCGAACAGCACTGTCCACCAGAGGGTCAGGTAGATGGCGATGGCGGTGAAGGGGCTCACCGGTGTGCGTCCTTAGGGGTTTCCATGAGCTCGACCAGGACCCCGCCCATGTTCCTGGGATGGACGAAGATCACCGGCGTGCCGTGCGCCCCGATCCGCGGGACGCCGTTGTTCAGGACGGTCGCGCCCTTGGCGGCCATGTCGTCCCGGGCCGCCAGGATGTCATCGACCTCGAAGCAGACATGGTGCTGCCCGCCGGCGGGGTTCTTTGCCAGGAAGCCGTGGAGGGGCGAGGCCTCGCCGAGGGGTTCGATCAGCTCGATCTGGCTGTTGGGAAGGTCGACGAAGCAGACGTTGACGCCCTGCTCCGGCATGGCCTTGACCGCCGAGATCTGCGTGGCGCCGAGGACGTCGCGATAGAGCTTCACGGACTCGGCGATGGAGGGGGTCGCGACCCCGACGTGGTTCAGTCTTCCGATCATGCGGGTTGAATACAACGGCGGCGGGCCGGCGTCATCCATGACCAAGGGTCACTGGGTGAAGAGGGCCGCCCCCCCGTCCCTCAGGTGGCTGCGGGCCCCCGCCGGCTCGAAGACAGCGCCGGACGCCAGAAGGGCCTCAATCCGGTCCGGCGTCAGGCCAAACCCGGCAAGGACCTCGCGGCTATGTTCCCCGGCATCGGGGACGGGATGCCTGAAGCCGCCCGGGGTCCGGTCGAAGTCGGCGTAGCTGCGCACGCCGACCGCCTCTCCAAGCCGGGGATGCCGCCAGGCGACGAAGACGTCGTTCTCCGCGAGCCAGGCGTCCTCGTAGGCCTCGTAGCCGCGCACGCAGGGCGCGCAGGGGACGCCGGCCGCCTCCAGGGCGTCCAGCAGCCCGGCGCGGCTGCGTCCCGCCAGCGTGGCCGCCAGCCGCCGGGCCAGGGGGCCCTCAGGGGGCTCCGACAGGGCGGATGCGGGGTCCCCGGGCGTCCCCAGCACCGTCAGCAGGGCGTCCGCCTCGGCGAGGGTCTCGGCGGCCACGGCGAGCCAGCCGTCCTGGCATTCATAGTAGCGGTGGACCGGGCTCAGCCCTACGCAGTCGACCCCGCCCGAGGGCGCCGGCGGACGGCCCTCCCAGGTGACGACCTCGCCCAACTGGAAGGTCAGGCTCTGGGCCAGAAGGCTGGTGATGACCTCCTGCCCCTCCCCCGTCCGCCGGCGGGCGTTCAAGGCCGAGATGATGCCAAAGGCGACCACGCCGGCGGTGGCCACGTCATTGACGGCGATGGTGTGCAGGACAGGTTCGGCGCCGCCGCCCTGGGCGGCCATCATGCCGCCTTCGGCCTGGAGAAGGGGATCGAAGCCCGGCAGGGGCGCCCTGGGCCCGGCGTCGCCGTAGGCGTTGACCGAGCAGGACATGATCCGCGGATTGACCTGCCGCAGGGCCTCGTAGTCCACGCCCAGCCGCTTGCGCACGCCGAAGCGATAGTTGTCGAGCACCACGTCGGACTGGCGCACCAGGTCCAGGAACATCTCCTTCGCCCCCGGCTGCTTGAGGTCGATCCCCAGGCCGCGCTTGCCCCGGTTGCAGGCGAGGAAGGGCCCGCCGTCCGAGCGGAAGGGATCGCCTTCGGGGGACTCGATCTTGATGACCTCCGCGCCCAGGTTGGCCAGGACCGCGCCGGCGAGGGCGCCGGCGATGACCGAGCCCATGTCCAGGATGCGGACGCCCTCCAGCGGCCGGCTCGCCTCGCGCCCCGCAGCGGCGGGCGGCGGGGGAGTCCAGGCCGGGAGGGATCCCGCGGCGGGCAGGCTGCGGACCGAGGCCGGGGTGGCCGAGAGCCGGACGGGCGGGCCGGGCATGGCAAGGCGGCCCCGGACCGGATCATCAAACTCCAGCCTCAGGCCCGCATCGCGCACGGCCTGTCCGGCGAACCAGTCGGTGCGGTTCCCCACCGGGGCGCAGGGCACGCCCGCGTTTCCAAGGAGATCCAGCCAGTGCCGGCGGGGCTGGCTCCGGAAGACCTCCTCCAGAACCTCCAGCGCCAGGAGGGGGTTCAGGACCAGGGTCTCCCAGTGCGCGCCAAGCCCGAGGGCGTCGATGGCCTTGCGGAAGAAGGGCATGAAGAGCGTGGCCATGAAGAACCACTGGCCGTCGCCGCACTGGTAGAGGCGATAGCTGGGCGAGGCGCCCTGGGGCGCGCCCCGCGGCAGGCGGGGCTGGTCCAGCACCATGACCACGCCGCCCACCTCGGACACGCCATGCAGGCCGCTGACGGTCACCGCCTGGCCCTGCCCCGAGGCCCCGCGCTCGTAAAGGGCCGCGCCCATGGCCCCGGCCGCCATCACCGCCTGGCCGTACCAGCCGATGGGCAGGATCAGGTGGATGGGGCTGTCCCCGTAGGCGCCCTGACGGAAGGCGATGCCGGAGGCCGCCGCCAGCAGGCTGTGCCGGGGCGGCATGCGGCTCCAGCGCCCCGGGGTCCCGTAGGGCGGCATCCAGACGTGGATCAGGTGAGGCGCGCCCTCCCGCAGGGTGACGGCGTCCAGGCCCAGGGCTTCAAGGTCCCCGGGGGGATGATCGAAGACCGCGATGTCCGCAGCCCGCGCCAGGTCCCGCGCCTGCCCAAGGCCGGCGGGATCGGAGAGATCGAGGGTGACGATGCGCTTGTTGCGGTTCCAGGCCGGATAGCCGGGGTGGTCTTTCAGGCGGTCTCCCCCCGGCGGTTCGACCTTGACGATCTCGGCCTCGAAATCGCCCAGCAGCATGCAGGCCATGGGCCCGGCCACACCCTGCGTGAAATCAGCGATGCGCACGCCCCTGTAGGCCGACATGCCCCCTCCCCCTTTTTCCGTTGGGAGGAAGGTCGGCGAAAGCGGCTCTGCTGGCAAGCCGCCCGCGACCGACTCAGAGCCTCAGGAGGGTGGTCTGGACCACGGGGCGGCGGCCCCAGATGCGCTGGGCGGCCTTCTTGAGGGACCGGGAAATGGCCGCCTCCACCTCGGCGTCGATCTCGCGCTGGTCGCCGTCCAGGCGGCGCACGGCCGCCTCGGCGGCGTCGGCGAGGTCGTCCAGCAGGTCTTCCAGCGGCCGCTCGGGCTCGCCCGGAAGGCCGATCGCCCGGACCTGAGGACCCGAAGCGATACGGCCGCGGCCATCCAGCACCAGGGCGGCGTGGAGGACCCCGCTGGAGGCCGCATGACGGCGTTCGCGCAGGGGCTCGCCGTCCTGGGGCGTCAGGAAGCCTCCGTCGATATAGATGCGTCCGGCGGGAACCTCGTCGACGATTTGGGCACGGCCTGGCGCCAGGCGGACCATGTCGCCGTTCCGGGGCGCCACCGCCTGCGGCACCTGGAGGTCGCGGGCGAAGGCGGCGTGTTCGAGCAGGTGCCGGCGCTCCCCGTGGGTGGGGATGGAAATCTGCGGCCTCGCCCAGGCGTACATGTCGGCCAGCTCGTCCCGGCAGGGGTGGCCGGAGACGTGGATGCCCGGATGCTCCCGGTCGGTGATGAGCCTGACCCCGCGCTCGGAGAGCCGGTTCTGCATGTCCCGGATGGCGATCTCGTTGCCCGGGATGACCCGGCTGGAGAAGATGACCGAGTCCCCCGCCCCCAGACGGATGTGGGGGTGCGAGCCTTCTGCGATGCGGGACAGGGCCGCCCTCGGCTCGCCCTGGCTGCCGGTGCAGAGGAGCAGGACCTGCTCGGGCGGGAGGTGCGAGGCCTGGGCCTCGGAGATGAAGCCCTGTGAGTCCACGTCCATGCCCACATGGCGGGCGGCGGCCGCCATCCGGATCATGGACCGGCCCACCAGGCAGATCTTCCGCCCCGCCCTCCGTCCGGCGACGATGGCGGTCTCCATGCGCGCCACGTTAGAGGCGAAGCAGGCCACGGCGACCCGGCCGGTCTGGGCGGCGATGACCCGGACCAGTTCCTCGCGCACATCCGCCTCGGAGCCGGCGCGGCCGTCGACGAAGACGTTGGTGGAGTCGCAGACCATGGCCAGGACGCCGTCATCGCCCAGCTGGCGCAGGGCGCCGGCGTCCGTGGGCGCGCCAAGGAGGGGCGACGGGTCGATCTTCCAGTCCCCGGTGTGCAGGACCACGCCCAGGGGCGTGCGGATGACCAGGCCGTTGGGCTCGGGAATCGAGTGGGTCAGGGTGACCATCTCCACGTCGAAGGGTCCCAGGACCACCCGCCCGCCCAGGGGGACGATGTTCAGCTCGACCTCATCCTCGAGGTTCCGCTCGCGCAGCTTCTCGCGCAGGAGGAAGGCGGTGAAGGGCGTGGCGTAGAGAGGGGCCCTAAGGCGCGGCCAGAGCCAGGCGACGGCGCCGATGTGGTCCTCGTGGGCGTGGGTCAGGACGATGCCGAGGATGTCGTCGGCGTGGTCCTCGATCCAGGTCGGATCGGGAAGGATGATGTCGACGCCCGGGGTGTCCTGTCCCCCGAAGGTGACGCCCAGGTCGGCCACGATCCAGCGCCGACGATCCGGGGGACCGTAGCCGTAGAGGTTGAAGTTCATGCCGATCTCGTCGGATCCGCCAAGGGGCAGGAAAACGAGCTCGTCGTCGGGTCTGGGAGCGGCCACCTAGTTCTTCCCCGTGTTGCGACGATGGATTTCCAGCATGCCCCGGATCGTCAGGTCGGAGTCGAAGTGGTCGATGGAGTCGGTGGCGCCCTGGAAGAGCGAGGCGACGCCGCCGGTCGCCACCACCGTCATGGGCCGGCCCCATTCCTCGCGTATCCGGGCGATCAGGCCCTCGATCAGGGCGATGTAGCCCCAGAAGACCCCGGCCTGCATGGCGCCGACGGTATCCCGGCCGATGGTCTTGTCCGGACGCCGGATCGCCACGCGGGGCAGCTTGGCGGCGGCGGCGTGGAGGGCCTCCATGGACAGGTTGATGCCGGGCGCGATGACCCCGCCCTCGAACCCGCCGTCTGCGGCGATGACGTCAAAGGTGGTGGCGGTGCCGGAGTCGATGACGATCAGGTCGCCCGGATAGACCGCATGGGCGCCAATGGCGTTGACCAGGCGGTCGGCGCCGGCCTCGGAGGGCTTCTCCAGGCGGACCGGGATGCCGAGGTCCACATTCTCGCCGATCACCAGGGGCTCAACCTTGAGGTATCGCCGCGCCAGGTTGCGCAGGTTGAAGACCGACTGGGGCACCACGCTGGAGATGATGCAGGCGTCGAGCATGTCGAACTTCAGCCCGGTCATGGCGAGGAGCTGGAAGAGCCACACCGCGTACTCGTCGCCGGTCCGGGTGGAGTGGGTGGCGGTCCGCCACTGGGCGATCCAGTCGGTCCCGTCATGGATGGCGAAGAGGGTGTTGGTGTTCCCCTGCTCAATGGCCAGCAGCATCAGGCATCTCCGAAGAAAACGTCGCCGGCCGTCACCCGGACGACCTCGCCGTCGTCGAGGCGCAGGCGAAGGGCCCCGTCGGACTCCAGGGCCTCGGCGGTCCCGGAGAGGGTGCGATCCGGCAGGCGCGCCGTGCAGGGTCCGCCCAGGCCCTCGGACAGCCGGGTCCAGGCCTGGCCGACCGGGGAGAAGCCCTCACGGCTCCAGGTCGCCCGCCAGGCTTCAAACCGTTCGGCCAGCCCGGCGAGGAAGGCCTCGGGGGCCGGCGGCGCGAAACCGGGAAGGCCGGCCAGGGCGGTGGCCGGGCGCTCGACCTGGTCACGGGGCGGCGCCTCGGCCAGGTTGACCCCGATCCCGACGGCCAGCCAGAGACCGCCCCCGGGCCGGGAGCCGGATTCCACCAGGATGCCCGCCGCCTTGCCGCCTGCGGCGTAGAGGTCATTGGGCCAGCGCAGGCGGGAGACGCCCGGCCCGGCCAGGGCGTTCACGGTCTCGCAGAGGGCCACGGCCGCCACAAAGGAGACCTGGGCCGCCTCGGCGGGGGGAAGGTCGATGGGGGTCAGGAGGGTGGCCGCCAGGTTGCCCTCGCCGCCGCGCCAGGCCCGGCCCCTGCGGCCCCGGCCCGCCGTCTGCTCACGGGCCTGGATCCAGACCGGACCAAAGACGCCCGCCTCCGCCCGACGCCGGGCCTCGGCGTTGGTCGAGTCGAGGACGGCGTGGCTCTCGATGGTCGGGACGCCCACCTAGCCCAGGCCGAGGGCGGCAGCGGCCGCCGCCGCGTAGCGGTCGATGAGGGGCATGAAGGCCAGGACCAAGGGGAAGGTGAAGACGGCGGCGCCGATCGCGATGGCGCCGGCCTCCAGCGGAGGCCGGTCCGTCTCGCCGGGGGCCGGGTCGAACCACATCACCTTGACGAGGCGCAGGTAGTAGAAGGCCGCGATCACGCTGCCCACCAGGGCCGCCACGGCGGACCACAGCAGGATGGGATCGCCCGCGTTCACCGCCGCCATGAAGACGTAGTACTTGCCCCAGAAGCCGGCGAAGGGCGGCAGGCCCAGGCCCGACAGGGCGAAGACCGTCAGGGCGAGGCTCATCCAGGGCCTCTGCTGGAACAGGCCCCCCATGTCGTCGAGGGTCTCGAGGGGCCGGCCATTCCGCGACAGGGCCGCGAGGCAGGCGAAGAAGCCGATCACCGAGACGGTATAGAGCGCCATGAAGACCAGCATGGCCTGGACGCCCTGGGCCGTGCCCGCCGCAAGGCCGAGGACGGCGTAGCCGACATTGGCGATGGAGGAATAGGCCCAGAGGCGCTTGAGGTTGGTCTGGGCCAGGCCCGCCAGGGCGCCGACCGCCACCGAGGCCAGGGCGATGAGGATCAGGACCTGGCGCCACTGGTCGGCCGCCAGCGGGAAAGCCTCGGCCAGGACCCGGGCGAACAGCAGCATGGCCGCCAGCTTGGGCGCACCGGCGAAGAAGGCGACCACGGGCGTGGGCGCGCCTTCGTAGACGTCGGGCGTCCACATGTGGAAGGGCGCGGCGGAGACCTTGAAGGCAAGGCCGCAGATCATGAAGACCAGGCCGAAGAGGACGCCGGTCCCCGCTTCGCCCTGCACCGCCGCCGCGATGGCGTCGAAGCGGATGGCGCCGGAGAAACCATAGACCAGCGAGGCGCCGTAGAGCAGAAGGCCCGAGGACAGGGCGCCCAGCACGAAGTACTTCAGGCCGGCCTCGGAGGCCTTGGCGTCGTCCCGCTGCAGGGCCGCCATGACATAGAGCGCCAGGGACTGGAGCTCGACGCCGATGTAGAGGCTGAGGAGGTCCCCTGCCCCGGCCATCATGGCCATGCCGAGGGCCGCCAGCAGGATCAGGACCGGGAACTCGAAGTGCCGGATGCCGCGCCGGGCGAACCAGGCCTGTCCCAGGGGGATGGCCACGAGGCTGCCCAGGCAGATCACCACGTGGGCGAAGACCGAGGCTGCGTCCGCCGTCAGGGCGCCGGAGAAGGCCTGGCCCTGCGGCCCGGTCACCGCAGCGACGGCGGACGCGGCCAGGGCCGCCATGGCGCCCAGGCCCACCAGGCGGTCAGGGCGCGCCATGAAGGCGCCGGCGACCAGCAGGAAGAGTGCGGCCCCGGCGAGGATCAGCAGGGGCGTGGCGAGGGCGAGGTCAGTGGCGAACATGGCGGTTTCCTTCGGCCTCCGTCACTTGCCGACCGCGGTGCGGAAGGCGTCCAGGAGACCGTCGACCGAACTGGCGGTGACGTTGAAGACGAGGCCCGGCTGGAAGCCCAGCCAGAGGGTGGCGACCACCAGGGGCGCGAAGATCAGGATCTCGCGAAGGTTGACGTCGCTGATGTCCGCCAGGGCGGGATTGGTCATCTCGCCGAACATGACCCGCCTGTAGAGGGTCAGGGCATAGACCGCCGACAGGATCACGCCGGTGGTGGCGGCCAGGGCCGTCCAGGTCGAGCTGAAGTAGACCCCGGTCAGGGTCATGATCTCGCCCACGAAGCCCGACGTGCCCGGCAGGCCGACATTGCCCATGGTGAAGAGCAGGAAGATGGCGGCGTAGACCGGCATCCGCTTCACCAGCCCGCCATAGAAGGCGATCTCGCGGGTGTGCATCCGGTCATAGACCACGCCGACGCAGAGGAAGAGCGCGCCGGAGATGACCCCGTGGCTCAGCATCTGGAAGATGGCGCCCTGCACCCCCACCACGTCGAAGGAGAAGATGCCCATGGTCACGAAGCCCATGTGGGCCACGGAGGAGTAGGCGATCAGCTTCTTGATGTCGGTCTGCCGGAAGGCCACCAGCGAGGTGTAGACGATGGCGATGGCCGAGAGCGCAAAGACCAGGGGCGCGAAGGCCTGGGAGGCGTCCGGGAACATGGGCAGGCTGAAGCGCAGGAAGCCATAGCCACCCATCTTCAGGAGTATGCCGGCGAGGATGACCGAGCCGGCGGTGGGCGCCTCGACGTGGGCGTCGGGAAGCCAGGTGTGCACCGGCCACATGGGCATCTTCACCGCGAAGGAGGCGAAGAAGGCCAGCCAGAGCCAGGTCTGCATCCAGGGTTCGAACCGGAAGGCCATGAGGTCAGGGATGGAGCTGGTGCCCGATGCGCCGATCATGGCCAGCACGGCCGCCAGCATCAGGACCGAGCCCAGCAGGGTGTAGAGGAAGAACTTGAAGGCGGCGTAGACCCGCCGCTTGCCGCCCCAGATGCCGATGATCAGGA